>NZ_QUAC01000004.1 GCF_003389455.1 Streptomyces inhibens
TGCATGTGTTAAGCACGCCGCCAGCGTTCGTCCTGAGCCAGGATCAAACTCTCCGTGAATGTTTACCCGTAATCGGGTGACACCCGCGTTGAGCGGAACGAGTGGGCGGAATAAGCCCTCTCGTTCACAGCGTCCTCGCTGTGTTTTGCCTACCGGCACATAGTGTCGATAGGACTTTCAAAGGAACCTCATCCGCCGGATGCTTCCGGCTGGACGGGGTATCAACATATCTGGCGTTGACTTTTGGCACGCTGTTGAGTTCTCAAGGAACGGACGCTTCCTTTGCGCCTGTCTCACCAGGCTCTCCGGGCGCTTCCCTTCGGTCTTGCGTTTCCGACTCTATCAGATCCTTGCGGCTCCGATTTTCGCCGGTGCGATTCGGCCTTTCGGCTTCTTCGCGGTTCCAACCTTACCAGATCCGTTTCCGTCTCCGGCCCCCTGTTGGAGCGGGGTTGGCCGTTCGGCTTTCGCTTTTCGGCTTTTCCGACTCTATCAGATCTTGTTCGCGCCGTTGCCGGTCCGAATTCTTTTCCGATTCCCCGTCGGAGGGGGTTTGCCTTTTGGCTTTTCCGACTTTATCAGAAGGGATTCGGCCGAATTGATCGGCCGGGGCTTCCGGTAAGTGGTCGGTTGCGCCTCGCCGAATTGAAATTCCGGCCGAAGCGGAGGAGATACTAACCGTCGCTGATGAACTTGTCCAGTTCGTTGCAACCGTTCGAATCTACCTCCCCCGTCCGCCCGTGTCAACGGGTTTCTGGGGCGAGGAGGAGATTAGCAGGTCAGCGGGGCTCTACGCACATCAGGCGGCGGTCGGGAGGGTGGCGTCGCGGTCGGTGATGTCGACGTCGCCGGTCTCTCCGGCACGTACGGCGCGGCCGCCCAGGACATAGACGTACAGGAGGAATGCCAGCTCGGCGGCTATGCCGATGCTGATGCGGGCCCAGGTGGGCAGGCCCGAAGGGGTGACGAAGCCTTCGAGGGCGCCGGAGACGAAGAGAACGGCGGCGAGTCCGATCGCCACGCCGAGGGCGGAGCGGCCTTCCTGCGCGAGGGCCGTACGGCGGGTGCGCGGGCCCGGGTCGATAAGGGTCCAGCCCAGGCGCAGGCCGATGCCGGCGGCGATGAAGACGGCGGTCAGTTCGAGGAGGCCGTGCGGAAGGATCAGGCCGAGAAAGGTGTCGAGGCGGCCCGCCGAGGACATCAGGCCGATGCCGACGCCCAGGTTGAGCATGTTCTGGAAGAGGATCCACAGGACCGGGAGGCCGAGGAAAGCGCCCAGGACGAGGCACAGGGCCACGGCCTGGGCATTGTTCGTCCATACCTGGGCGGCGAAGGATGCGGCGGGGTGGCTGGAGTAGTACGTCTCGTACTGGCCGCCGGGGCGGGTCATGGCGCGGAGGTCTTCCGGGGCGCCGATGGCCGCCTGGACCTCGGGGTGTGCGGCTATCCACCAGCCGATGAGGGCGGCGACCGCGGTGGAGAGGATCGCGGTGGGGATCCACCAGTGGCGCAGGCGGTAGACCGCTGCCGGGAAGGCCGTGGTGAAGAAGCGGGCAGCATCGCGCCAGGAGGCCTTGCGGGCGCCGGTGACCGTGCTGCGGGCGCGGGCCACCAGGGAGGTGAGGCGGCCGGTCAGCGCAGGGTCGGGGGCGCTGGAGAGGACGAGGGAGAGGTGGGTGGTGGTGCGTTGGTAGAGGGCGACCAGTTCGTCGGCCTCGGCGCCGGTGAGGCTGTGCTTGCGGCGCAGCAGCGCGTCGAGGCGGTCCCATTCGGCGCCATGTGCCGTGACGAAGACATCGAGATCCATACGGTGTCGCTCCTCGCAGCGCCGTGGGTGGGTGCCGGGTCAGCTTGGCAGACTGGCCGTGCCCGGCGTGGGGTGGGCAGGGCTTCGGAGGACGAGGCCTCGGGGCACGCGGCTTCGGGGTGCGAGAGGGAGTGGGCGCGGCGTGAGTGAGCTCGTAACGGGTGAAGCGGTGGTGCTGGGGCTGCGGCCGGCCAGGCTGCCGAGCCGGGGGCTGGCGGTGGCGGTCGATGTGGCCGTGGGCTGGAGCTGCTACCTCGCCATATCGATGCTGCTGGTGAGCGCGACGTCGTCGATGGACAGCGCGGCGGTGGCGGCCGTCTCGGTGGCGACGTTCGTGCTGGTGCAGGTCGGGATACCGATCGTGATCGAGACGCTGAGCCATGGCCGGTCGCTGGGGAAGGTGATCTGCGGGCTGCGGGTCGTACGGGAGGACGGCGGGCCGATCCGGTTCCGGCATGCTTTGGTGCGCGGGGCCATGGGGGCCATCGAGATCGTGCTGACGATGGGGGTGGTGGCGGCCATCGCCTCGTTGGTCTCGGCGCGGGGGCGTCGGGTGGGGGATGTGTTCGCGGGGACGCTGGTCATACGGGAGCGGATGCCCGTGGCCGAGGTGGGGGCGGCGCTGCCGCCCCCGTCTTCCTGGCTGGCGGCGGAGGCCGGGGCGTTGGATCTGTCGCGGGTGCCCGATGGGTGGTGGCTGGCGGTGCGGCAGTACCTGACGCGCATGGGGCAGCTGGATCCGCAGGTCGGCGGGGCGATGGCGGGGCGGCTGGCGGAGGACCTGCGGGGGTTCACCGGGGTGCCGGTGCCGGCGGGGGTGTATCCGGCGGAGTATCTGGCGGCGGTGGTCGGGGAGCGGCAGGCGCGGGAGTCGCGGAGGGCGTTCGGGGCGGCGGCCGTGGTGGCTGCGGCGACACCTCCGGCTTGGGGCGATGCGTGGGGGGATGCCTCGGGCGATGGGGGCGGCCGGGAGCGGTGGGCCGGGGCGCCGTCGTTGTCGGGCGGGTCGGTGGGTGTGGCGGGGGATGTGGTGTCGTCCGGGCGGGGGGATGTGGCAACGGCGTCGACGTCGGCGGCGGGTGGGGCTTGGGCCCCGCCCGGGGGTGGGGGCGGGGCTCCGGGAGTTGGTGGCGGGGCTGCGGCCTATGGCGGTGCGGGGCTCTCCGGGGCGCCGGTTCG
>NZ_QUAC01000096.1 GCF_003389455.1 Streptomyces inhibens
GCCGTCCCGGCCGCGGCCGCGGCCGCCGCCGGCCCCGGAGCCGGCAAGGGTGGCAAGCGGGTGTTCGGCGGGGCCCGCCGCAACCTCGTGGCCGCGGGCGCCGGCGCACTGCTGGTGGCCGTCCTCGGCACCGTCGTCACCCTTGGCGTGACATCCGGCGGCGAGGACACCCACGACGACAAGGTCACTACGGAACAGACCACGGACGACGGCGACAGCCCGGAGCTGCCGGCCGAGGAGCCTGGTACCGGCTCCAGCCTGCCGCCCACCGGCCACGGCGCGTCCAAGCCCGGCACCCCCGGCCACCCGGCCGACCCGTCCCCGTCGACCGGCGGCCCCGCCACCAGCGGCTCGCCGACCGACCCCGGTAACGAGCCGACGGACCCGACGGACGACCCGACCCGGCCGACCGGGAAGCCCAGCACGCCCACCGGCCGGCCGACCCCCACCCACCGCCCGACCGTCGACCCGACCGATCCGACACCGACGGACGAACCGACGCCGACGGACGACCCGACGCCCACCGGCGACCCCACGCCGACGACCGGGAGCCCGTCACAGACCGCCGCCTCCGGCAGCAGCCCGGCGGGCGACCCGTCGTCGTCCGGCGGGAGCACCCCGTCGGACAGCTCCTCCGGTACGGGGGGCACCCCGGTGGCCTGACGCCCCTCCTGGCGCAGAACAGCGCAACGGCCCGGTACATGACCGGGCCGTTGCGCTGTTCTGTGCCAGGAGGGGGCCGGCGGGTCAGAACAGGCGGAGCTTGTCGTCCTCGATNGCCGGCGGGTCAGAACAGGCGGAGCTTGTCGTCCTCGATGCCGCGCAGCGCGTCGTAGTCCAGCACGACACAGCCGATACCGCGGTCGGTGGCCAGCACCCGCGCCTGCGGCTTGATCTCCTGAGCGGCGAAGATTCCCTTGACCGGGGCCAAGTGCGGGTCGCGGTTGAGGAGTTCGAGATAACGGGTGAGCTGCTCGACCCCGTCGATCTCACCACGCCGCTTGATCTCGACGGCGACGGTCTGGCTATCAGCGTCCCGGCACAAGATATCCACCGGGCCAATGGCAGTGGGGTATTCACGCCGAATCAGGGAGTAGCCCTCCCCGAGGGTTTCGATCCGGTCCGCGAGCAGTTCCTGGAGGTGAGCCTCCACGCCGTCCTTGATGAGCCCCGGGTCGACTCCGAGCTCGTGCGAGGAGTCGTGCATGACCTCTTCGAGGGTGATGATGAGCTTCTCGCCACCCTTGTTCTCGACCGTCCACACATCCCCGTCACCCTCCTTGAGAGTGCAGGGCGGGGACATCCAGTTGAGGGGTTTGTAGGCCCGGTCGTCCGCGTGAATGGAGACGGAGCCGTCCGCCTTCACCAGGATGAGACGGGGGGCCGAGGGGAGGTGGGCAGTGAGCCGGCCCGCGTAGTCCACGGAGCAGCGGGCGATGACGAGACGCATGGGGCGTCACGCTACTCGACCGGAGGCCCCCTACGCGATTCGCCCCGGACCACGGTGCCTTTACGGGGGAAACCCCCGCACCCCCGGCGCTCGCCATTGGCCGGTTGTATGTGCAATCTCCTGGTGCGGGCCCCTTGTGCGGCATACCGTTGAAGCGGGGGGTTGTGAGGCGAATACGCTCCGTCGCGGAACCCCTAGTCCCGTCCCTAGGCCCCGTCCGTCCCGACAGGGCCGCGAGAGGAGAACCTCATGTCGCTCGACGTCTCACCGGCCCTCCTCGAACAGGCCGAGCGAGGCGAGGTCGACGAAGCCGCATTTGTCGACTGCGTCCGGAACTCCCTGCCCTTTGCATGGGGGATGATCAGCTCTCTGGTGGCACAGCTGAAGGTGGACGGCGGAGAGTTCGCCGACAATCAGACGCCGCCGCCGGACGAGCAGGCGCGCGGCCAGCTGCTGCGCGCGCTGGCGAGTGACGCCATCCGCGGTTCGCTGGAGCGTCACTTCGGAGTGCGGCTCGCCTTTCAGAACTGCCACCGGGTCGCGGTCTTCCCGCTCGACCCGGCGGTGGACGACCGCCTGGCCAGATTCACCTCCATCCGCGGTCAGCTGCTGAACCAGTCGCCCGAACTCCGCGACTGCTGAACGGAGTTGCTGCCGCTGCGCACAGGGTTGCGACACGCACCGTTCCGGTGCGCCAGCGGCAGCACCACCACAGGACGATGACCTCCCTGGAGCACGGCGCCGTCGCACCACCGCACCGCAGGCACCACACCCACCCGGCACCCGCATGCCGACCGCTGCTCGCCGTCCCGCCGCACTCCGCCGGATCACCGCAGCTGCGGCAGGACCTCCGCACCCAGCCGGCGCACGTTCTCCTCCGTCGCTGCGAGGTCGCCGGAGCCCTCGACGAGCAGCGCGAACCGTGTGATGCCCGTACGCTCCGCGGACGCCGCCAGTCGGTCCGCGCACAGCCGCGACGGTCCGACGGGATGCAGCCCGCACAACAGCTCCGTATAGGCCAGCGGGTCACGCATCGCGCGATAGCGGCCGTCGACCGTCACATGCGCACCCAGGCCCTGCCGCAGCCAGCCGGGCATCGCCTTCGTCAGGCTCTCCGCCGCGGCCGCGCGGGAATCGGCGATCTGCACCACACCCGCCGAGAGATGCTCGGCCGCGGCCACCTCGTCGCCGTCCCGGCCGGCCGCCAGCGCGGCCGACCGCCACAGCGCGACCATCTCCGCCTTCTCCTCGTCCCCGCAGTGCATGCCCAGCATCATCGGCAGCCCGCGCTCGGCGGCCGTCCGGACCGACGAGGGCGAGGTGCAGGCGACCACCACCGGCGGTCCCGGGGGGACAGCACCCGGATCGTCCGGGGCGCCCAGCGCCTCGGACGGCCGCGGCACCACCGCCACCTCCCGGAAGGAATAGCGCTCGCCCTGCGCGCCGACCCGCGGCTCCCGCAGCCAGCGCATCAGCAGATCGAGCGACTCCGGGAAACCGTGGTCGTACGCGGCCAGTCCGGAGCCGAAGACCTCAAGATCCACCCAGGGGCCGCCCCGGCCGACGCCGAGCGTGAAACGGCCGTCGGAGGTGAGATGCAGCAGCGCCGCCTGCTCACCGAGCGCCACCGGATGCTGGGTCGGCAGCACACTCACCGCCGTCCCGACGCCGATCCTGCGGGTCCGCCCCAGCAGCAGCGCGGCCAGCGTCACCGCATTCGGGCAGACGCCGTACGGTACGAAGTGATGTTCCGCCAGCCAGACATCGTCGAGTCCGGACTCCTCCGCGACCTCCGCGGAGCGCACCGCGCGGTGCAGTGCTTCCCCCTGTCCCTGACCGGGGAATTGAGCGGCCAGGATGAAAGCGCCAACGCGCATCGCTCTCTGCCTCCTCGCAGCCGACGCGACTCCCCCCTTACAGGCACCAACGTCTGACACGTGCCAAGGGCACGGCCTGACGGGAAATTTCCCGATGATCGCAGAATCCTGCCGAGCGGCGCCTACCCCTGACCGCGCCGCGTACGCTGGTGACATCCCGTGACCCCGTAACTATCCGAGGTGTGCTGTGTCTCCGCGTCGAAACCGCCAGCACGGCGGTGCGAAGCCCATCGACCGCGCGGGCGGTGACCGCTACGGCCTCGAACAGACCGAGGAGTGGCGCGGCGAGGACTGGGTCGTCCGGCAGGTCGGGGGCGGCGGCGCGGCCAAGCACTACCGCTGCCCCGGCTGTGACCAGGAGATCCCGCCCGGGGTGCCGCATGTCGTCGCCTGGCCGCAGGACGGCGATGTCGACGACCGCCGGCACTGGCACAGGGCGTGCTGGAACGCACGGGACCGCCGGAGCGCGAGGCTCCAGCGGTCCCGGAATGCACCCAGATACTGACGCGTTACACGTCGCGCTTCTGCATGGCCGCGTAAGCGCCGCCAAGGGCCAGGGCGGCGACCCCCGCCATGATCCACAACGGTTCCCAGCCGGACGGGCCGCCGTCCACGAACGGGAACTTGCTGCCGTACATGACCGTGAGCTGGTTGGGAATCGAGTAGCCGAGCAGGAAGTTCCGCAGGTCGTCCAGGCTCTCGGTGAGCATGAACATCGACAGCACGAACGGCAGCAGAACGACGCCGATCATGATGGTGATCGCGCCGGCGGAGTGCCGGATCAGCGAGCCGATGGCGAGCGCCAGCAGCCCCAGCAGCGAGACGTAAAGGGCGATCCCGACGGTCGACTTGAGCCACTGACCGCCGGTGACGTCCACCTTGCTCAGGTCGCCGAGCAGGGCGTTGTCGATGACCGCCACAAGGCCGGTGACGACGGTGGTGACGACGAAGGTCAGCGCGAAGAAGACGATCGCCTTGGCGCTGAGCACCCTGCTCCGGCTGGGGCAGGCGGTCAGCGTCGTACGGATCATGCCGGTGCCGTACTCGGAGGAGGTGACCAGCACCCCGAGCGGCAGGACGCAGAGAATGCCCAGCAGCATCCCGAAGAATCCGAAGAAGAGCGGGGACACGTCGCCGATGGATTCGTTCGACGACACGGCCGTGGCGACCAGCGCGCCGACGCCGAGGACGAGGAGGGCCATCGTGCCCAGCGTCCAGATCGTCGAGCGCACCGAGCGGATCTTCGTCCACTCCGAGGCCAGCACATGGCCGAGGTGGGTGGGGCGCACCGGGATGGGCGATACATAGCCGCCGGCGGCGCCCGCTCCGGCGTAGGGGGCGTGGGGGTGGGGCTGGGCCGGCTGCTGCTGTGGCTGCTGGGCCTGGGCTTGGGGATGGGCCTGGGGATGGGCGGGCGCCTGGGCCGGGGCGTGGGCCGGCGCCTGGACCGGGGTCTGGAGCATCATCGTGCCCGCGTCCTTGCCCGGCCCGTGCGCCGCGAGCGGCTGCGGCTCGGGGAACGGCTGCGCCTGCAGCATCATCGTGCCGGCCTCCTTGGCAGGAGCCGGGGCCGGGGCCGGGGCCGGAGCCGGGGCCTGGGCCTGGGCCGGAGCGGGCTGCTCGGGCGCCGGCTGGGCCTGGAGCATCATCGTGCCCGCTTCCTTGGCGGGCGTGGGCTGCTCCGGTGCCGGCTGCGCCTGGAGCATCATCGTGCCGGCCTCCTTGGCGGGCGCGGGCTGCTCCGGCTGGGCGGGCGGGGCCGGTGCGGCCTGGGCGGGCGGCTGCGGCGGTGCGGTGGGCGGTGCGGTGGGC
>NZ_QUAC01000097.1 GCF_003389455.1 Streptomyces inhibens
CGGCCCCGGGGCCGCGGCCTTGACCCGGGCCGCGGTATCGCCCCCGGCCGGCGCCCCGCCGCCGACCGGTTCGCCGTCCGGCCCGTCGGCCTCGCCGGTCACCAGCAGCTCACGGCCGTCGACCGGGTCCAGCGGGGTCAGCGGATCCGGATCGCCGCCGGCCTCCTGGCCGAGGCCGGACGCGGAGACCGTCGCGAGATCCGTGCCCTCGTCCAGGCCGTCCGCCTCCGTGATGGCGGCGAGCCGCGCCGCGGTGTCCATGAACGCCGGATCGACGCGGTGCACCGCGCGGTAGAGGGGGAGTGCGGCGGCGCTGCGGCCGGTGCCCTCATGGGCGCGGGCGAGCCAGTAGCGCAGCTCCTTGCGCTGCGGCTGCTCGCTGCGGCAGCGCATCAGCGCGGCGGACAGCAGCGGTACGGCCTGCCCGTACATCTCCAGCCGCACCCGGGCCATCCCGCCGAACAGCCCGGCCTCGATGCCCAGCACCGGGTCGCCCAGCAGCGGCTCGGTGTGCCGTACGAGCTGGTCCCAGTCCTTGACGAGATAGGCGCGGCAGGCGTGCAGAAAGCGCACCTGGGGGTCGGTGTCCACCGGCGGACAGCCGGCCAGCGCCTGGTCCAGCTCGGCGACATGGCGGCCGTCGAGCCAGTGGGAGGCGTGGGCGAGCAGCAGATCACGGCCGGTCTCCAGCACCGGCTGGACCCACCAGCCCAGCCAGTACCAGGAGTTGAGGGTGCGTCGGTGACGGNCAGTACCAGGAGTTGAGGGTGCGTCGGTGACGGGCGCGCATCTCACCGAAGCGGTCGCGGTGGCGGTGCATCCGCAGCAGCGCGATGGAGGTGTCGGCGCGCAGCGCGTGCAGGCCGAGCCAGGCGTCGGCCATCGACGGATCGAGCCGTACCGCGGCCCGGAACTCCTCCTCCGCCTGCGGATACGCGCCTACGGTGTAGGCGTCGACCGCGCGCAGCCAGGCGAGCTCGGCCGGGGCGGGCGAACCTTGAGTGCCGACATCCATCCCGTCCCCCCACAAAACGTCCCCCGTGTGTGCCTCCGGGCAAGTGCCGGGCCGCAGCCTCCCGAACCGGCATACGGCGGGCGGGAGTTGACCGTCGCCGCACGCATCGGTCCCGTGGCCTGCGATGGCACGGACTCGCATCGTACCTGCGGGATCGGTGCAGGCCGTAGAGGGCGGTACGGGGCAAGAACGGACGACCGGGCGCTGCGCCGCGGCGCGAAGAATACGGTGACCCAGGGTGAGGGAGAGGCGGCGCCCGGCGGCGGCAAAAAGTGGTTTTACACAGAACGAAGCCCCCGATCACGGGGGAACAACCGGGGGCTTCGCGTCTGCGGGCGGTCCGTTGAACCGCACATTGAGAACGTAAGTCCTGTACGCCCCCCAGGTCAAGCCGAGTTGGGGCACTCGGCGGGACCCTGTCGGCGCTGCCGGGCGTGCCGGCCAAGGTCTGTTACGGAGCGTGAACTACGGGGCCGATCACGGCGCCGAGGAAGGCCCCACGAGTACCTCGTACCCCATCTGCCCCTGGTGCACCAGGAAATCGGCGTACGGGCGCGAAGGATCGCTCGCGAAGTGCGCGCGCTCCGCCGGAATCCAGCCACTCCAGAACGCGGAGAGCCCCGGCCCGTCCCGGAGTTGCCCCCTTTCCCATGAGTGTTCGCTCGCCAGTTCCATCCACAGCAGGCACGCCAGATGCGGCCGCAGCGCCCGCCGCCCCGCGCCGACGCCCTCGACCAGCACCACCGGCGCAGGTGCCAGCTCGCGCTCCTCGGTGAACTCCCCGCGCACCCAGTCGTAGATCCCGTACCGCGCGGTCTCGCCCCGCGACAGCGGCTCCAGTACCTGCGCACGGAACCGCTCGCTCCAGGCGAACAGTTCCTCATGGGTGGCGAGATCGTCGGTGTGCACCACCGGCGCATCGCCCAGCGCCGCGGCCAGCCGCCCGGCGAATGTGCTCTTGCCCGACCCCGCGTGCCCGTCCACGGCGATCAGCCGCACCGGCCCGCACGAGGGCGGAAGGGCGCGCAGCCGCTCGGCCAGCGAAGCCAGCTCACCATCCATCGCGCCAGCGTACGCCTGTGGTCCGGGCCACCGTCCCTGCCAGTGGTCCACACCAATATTCATCCCGCGACGCGCCCCGCACCGCCTTCCGAAGCAGGCGTGGAGCGGCAATAGTTGACCCACTGCCGACCCGACCGTGCCCGCGCGCCGCCCCGGCCCGACTCCTCGTACCCGATCGCACGCATCCGACTGGGGGACCTCCACCATGACCAGCTCCGCGCCCCGGCGCACCGTCCTGGCCGCCGCACTCGCCGCCGCGGCGGGCGTCGCCGCCCCCTCCGCGCAGGCCGCCGACGAGAGCCGCGCCCCC
>NZ_QUAC01000100.1 GCF_003389455.1 Streptomyces inhibens
CCATATGCCCGCCTCACCCCCCTTCGCCCGCCCCATCCACATTGCGCGTCACAGCCCCACACCAACTCCGTACCGGCGCTGCCGCAATCCGGGCGAGGGCTCGGAGGCCGCCGGGCCCGCTGCTAGCCTCACGTCTCCCTGTCCCACAACGGAGGAGACGTACGTGCGCAAGGCAGCGCAGATCGCCGGGGCGGCAGCCATCGCCGCGATGCTGCTCAGCGGTTGCGGAAGCAGCGGCAACAACGGCAGCGACAGCAAGCCGAGCAAGACGCCGGAGGCCGCGCCGTCGACTCCGTCGGACGCCGACAAGCCCGCGGGCCCCACGTCGGTCGAGGGCGCCTGGAAGGCCGGCTCGGACAAGAGCCCGATGATCCTCGTGATCACGAAGGGCACCGTCGCGTTCAGCAACGGTCACAAGGCCGCCTGTCTGGGCAAGGTCCAGGAGATGGCCGGGGTGTCCATGGCGGTCCTCAAGTGCACCGACGGGGACACCACCCGCACCATGGGCACCCTCAAGCCCGGCTCGGACGGCAAGAGCCTGACGGTCGACTGGAAGAGCGGCCCCACCGAGAAGTACACCAAGTCCAGCGACGGCAGCATCAAGATCCCCGACATGCCGCAGCTGCCGAGCGGCATCCCCAACAGCTGACCCCGCGCCCGCGCACCAACGGCCGCCGCCCGGCACCCCTCGGGGGATGCCGCGCGGCGGCCGTTGGCGTACGCGGATGCCGGTCCTCAGCGCACAAAGACCCCTGCCTGGCCTGCCAGGTCGAGGAAGTACTGCGGCGCCAGGCCCAGCACCAGCGTGGCCGTGACGCCNCCTGGCCTGCCAGGTCGAGGAAGTACTGCGGCGCCAGGCCCAGCACCAGCGTGGCCGTGACGCCGATGGCGATGGCCGTGGTCGTCAGCGGGCTGGGCACCGCGACGGTCGGGCCGTCGGCCTTGGGCTCGTTGAAGAACATCAGCACGATGACGCGGATGTAGAAGAACGCGGCGATGGCCGACGAGATGACACCGACCACCACCAGCCAGCCCGCACCGCTCTGCGCCGCCGCCTTGAACACCGCGAACTTTCCGGCGAACCCGGAGGTCAGCGGGATGCCGGCGAAGGCCAGCAGGAAGATCGCGAAGACCGCGGCCACCAGCGGCGAACGCCGCCCGAGCCCCGCCCACTTGGACAGCGCGGTGGCCTCGCCGCCGGCGTCCCGCACCAGGGTGACGACGGCGAAGGCGCCGAGCGTCACGAAGGAGTAGGCACCGAGGTAGAAGAGCACCGAGGAGATGCCGTCCTCGCTGGTGGCGATCACACCGGCGAGGATGAATCCGGCGTGCGCGATGGAGGAGTAGGCCAGCAGCCGCTTGATGTCGGTCTGGGTGATGGCGACGATCGCACCGCCCAGCATCGTGATGATCGCGACGCCCCACATCACCGGCCGCCAGTCCCAGCGCATACCCGGCAGGACGACATACAGCAGACGCAGCAGCGCGCCGAAGGCCGCGACCTTGGTGGCGGCCGCCATGAAGCCGGTGACCGGGGTGGGGGCGCCTTGGTAGACGTCCGGGGTCCACATATGGAACGGGACCGCACCGACCTTGAACAGCAGCCCCATCAGCACCAGCGCCGCGCCGATCAGCAGCAGCGCGTCATTGCCCATCGTGCCGGCCAGCGCCGGATCGATCTGCTTGGCGCCGTCCGAGACCACCTCGGCGATCCCGGCGTACGTCACCGTGCCCGCGTAGCCGTACAGCAGGGCCACGCCGAACAGCAGGAAGGCCGACGAGAACGCGCCGAGCAGGAAGTACTTCACCGCGGACTCCTGCGACAGCAGCCGCTGGCGGCGGGCCAGCGCACACAGGATGTACAGCGGGAGGGAGAAGACCTCCAGCGCGACGAAGAGCGTCAGCAGGTCGTTGGCCGCCGGGAACACCAGCATCCCGCCGACCGCGAACAGCAGGATCGGGAAGACCTCGGTGGTGGTGAACCCGGCCTTGACCGCGGCCTGTTCGGCCGCGCCGCCGGGCACGGCCGCGGGCTGCGCGGCGAAGGAGTCCACGTGGTTACCGTGCGCTGCCGGGTCGAGCCGGCGCTCGGCGAAGGTGAAGGCGGCGATCAGGGAGACCAGCAGGATCGTGCCCTGCAGGAACAGCGCGGGGCCGTCGACGGCGATGGCGCCCATCGCGGCGATATGCGCCTTGGACGAGCCGAAGCCGCCGGCCGCCAGGCCGATCACCGCGGCGAACGCGGCGGCCAGCGACACCACGGACAGCAACAGCTGGGAGTAGTAGCGGCTGCGGCGCGGCACGAACGCCTCGATCAGGATGCCGACCACCGCCGCGCCGAGCACGATCAGGGTCGGCGACAGCTGGGCGTACTCGATGTGCGGCCCCGGGATCTTGCCCGGTGCGCCGGCCGCCACCGTCCACAGGCTGTGGACACTTGCCACGGAAGTCACTTCGCGGCCTCCACGTCTTGATCAGGCGCGGCGTGGCCGTGCCGGCCTCCACCGGGCACGGCGTTCACCTGCACAGTGGGCTTGGGATCCTTCTTGTCCACGACGGACAGGGTGTGGTCAACCGCCGGATTGACGATGTCGGTGAGCGGTTTCGGATACACCCCGAGGAAGATCAGCAGCGCGATCAGCGGCGCCACCACCACCAGCTCCCGGACCCTGAGGTCGGGCATGCTCTTCACCTCGGCCTTCACCGGCCCGGTCATGGTCCGCTGGTAGAGGACCAGGACGTAGAGGGCGGCGAGGACGATGCCGAGGGTGGCGAGGATGCCGATCACCGGATAGCGGCTGAACGTGCCGACCAGGACCAGGAATTCGCTGATGAACGGCGCCAGGCCGGGCAGCGAGAGGGTGGCCAGACCGCCGATGAGGAACGTACCGGCAAGGAGCGGGGCGACCTTCTGGACGCCGCCGAAGTCCGCGATCAGCCGCGAGCCGCGGCGGCTGATCAGGAAGCCGGCCACCAGCATCAGTGCGGCGGTCGAGATGCCGTGGTTGACCATGTAGAGCGTCGCGCCGCCCTGGCCCTGGGACGTCATCGCGAAGATGCCCATGATGATGAAGCCGAAGTGGGAGATCGAGGCGTAGGCGATCAGCCGCTTGATGTCCCGCTGGGCGACCGCGAGCAGTGCGCCGTAGACGATGCTGATCAGCGCGAGCACCAGGATGACCGGGGTGGCCCAGCTGCTGGCCTCCGGGAAGAGCTGGAGGCAGAAGCGGAGCATGGCGAACGTGCCGACCTTGTCGACCACCGCGGTGATCAGCACCGCGACCGGTGAGGTCGACTCGGCCATGGCGCCCGGCAGCCAGGTGTGCAGCGGCCACAGCGGCGCCTTCACCGCGAAGGCGAAGAAGAAGCCGAGGAAGAGCAGCCGTTCGGTGCCGGTGGCGATGTCGAGTTTGCCGGCGGCCCGCGCCTCGACGATCTGCTGGAGCGAGAAGGTGCCGGTGCCCAGCTGGTCGGCGGTGACGGCGTACAGCCCGATCACCGCGGCCAGCATGATCAGACCGCCGGCGAGGTTGTAGAGCAGGAACTTCACCGCGGCGTACGACCGCCGGCCGGCCGCCTGCTCCTCGCCGCCCTGTCCGGCACCGTCCCCGAAGCCGCCGATGAGGAAGTACATCGGGATCAGCATGGCTTCGAAGAAGATGTAGAAGAGGAACACATCGGTGGCCTCGAAGGAGATGACCACCATCGCCTCGACGGCCAGGATCAGCGCGAAGAAGCCCTGGGTGGGCCGCCAGCGCCGGTTGGGCGTGGCCTCTTCGAGGGGGTCGGCGTCGTGCCAGCCCGCCAGGATGACGAACGGGATCAGCAGGGCGGTCAGCGCGATCAGGGCGACCGCGATGCCGTCCACGCCGAGTTCGTAGCGGACCCCGAAGTCCCGGATCCAGGCGTGTGATTCGGTGAGTTGGTACGGGCCCTTGGCGCCGGGCTCGAAGCGGAACGCGATCACCAGGGCGAGTACGAAGGTGGCCAGCGAGAAGAGCAGCGCGAGCCATTTGGCCGCGGTGCGCTTGGCGGCGGGCAGCGCGGCGGTGGCGATCGCGCCGATCGCCGGCACCACGGCTGCCGCCGTCAGCAGGGGAAACGACATGGCTCAGACACCCCTCATCAGCAGGGTCGCGGCGACGAGAACGGCGGCCCCGCCCAGCATCTGGACCGCGTACGAGCGGACGAACCCGCTCTGCAACTGGCGCAGCAGGCCGGAGAGTCCGCCCATGGAGGCCGCCGTACCGTTGACCGCGCCGTCCACCAGGGAGCGGTCGAGTTGGACGAGTGTGCGGGTGACGTGGTCGCCGCCGCGCACGAAAACGATGTGGTTGAAGTCGTCCTGGAGCAGATCGCGGCGGGCGGCCCGGGTCAGCAGCGAGCCGCGCGGGGCGAGCGACGGAACGGGCTTGCGGCCGTACATCAGCCAGGCGATGCCGACCCCGATGAGCAGCACCACGATGGTCGAGGCGGTGACGACGGTGGCGCTGACCGGGGAGTGGCCGTGCGCGAACGAGGTGACCGGCTCCAGCCACTTCACAAAGGCCTCGTTGACGCTGAACAGTCCGCCGGCGAAGACCGATCCGACGGCGAGCACGATCATCGGGATCGTCATGACCTTCGGTGACTCGTGCGGATGCACCTCACTCGGGTCCCAGCGCTTCTCGCCGAAGAACGTCATCAGCATCACCCGTGTCATGTAGAACGCGGTGATCGCGGCGCCCAGCAGGGCCGCGCCGCCGAGGATCCAGCCCTCGGTGCCGCCCTTGGCGAACGCCGCCTCGATGATCTTGTCCTTGGAGAAGAAGCCGGACAGACCGGGGAAGCCGATGATCGCCAGATAGCCGAGGCCGAAGGTGATGAAGGTGACCGGCATGTACTTCCGCAGACCGCCGTAGCGGCGCATGTCCACCTCGTCGTTCATCCCGTGCATCACCGAGCCGGCGCCGAGGAAGAGGCCTGCCTTGAAGAAGCCGTGGGTGACCAGGTGCATGATCGCGAAGGCGTAGCCGATCGGGCCCAGGCCGGCGGCCAGGATCATGTAGCCGATCTGCGACATCGTCGAGCCGGCCAGTGCCTTCTTGATGTCGTCCTTGGCGCAACCGACGATCGCACCGAAGAGGAGGGTGACCGCGCCGACCGCGACGACAGCGGTCTGCGCGTCCGGTGCGGCATTGAAGATCGCCCCGGAGCGGGTGATCAGATACACGCCGGCGGTGACCATGGTGGCGGCGTGGATCAGGGCCGAGACCGGGGTCGGGCCCTCCATCGCATCGCCGAGCCAGGACTGCAGCGGCACCTGCGCCGACTTACCGCAGGCGGCCAGCAGCAGCATCAGTCCGATGGCGGTCAGCTTGCCCTCGGAAGTGTCGCCGGTCGAGGCGAGCACCGGGCCGAAGGCGAAGGTCCCGAACGTCGTGAACATCAGCATGATCGCGATGGACAGGCCCATGTCGCCGACGCGGTTGACGAGGAACGCCTTCTTGGCGGCGGTGGCCGCACTGGGCTTGTGCTGCCAGAAGCCGATGAGGAGGTACGAGGCGAGGCCGACGCCCTCCCAGCCGACGTACAGCAGAAGGTAGTTGTCGGCGAGGACGAGCAGCAGCATCGCCGCGAGGAAGAGATTGAGGTAGCCGAAGAAGCGGCGGCGCCGCTCGTCGTGCTCCATGTAGCCGATCGAGTAGATGTGGATCAGCGAGCCGACACCGGTGATCAGCAGGACGAACGTCATCGACAGCTGGTCGAGCTGGAAGGCGACATCGGCGCGGAAGCCGCCGACCGGGATCCAGCTGAACAGATGCTGGTGCAGGGCGCGGTGCCCGGCGCTCTTGCCGAGCATGTCGGCGAAGAGCGCCACCCCGACGGCGAACGACGCCACCGCGAGGAGCGAGCCGATCCAGTGGCCGGTGCGGTCGAGTCGTTTGCCGCCGCACAACAGCAGGGCCGCACCGACCAGCGGTGCCGCGACAAGCAGCGCGATCAAGTTCTCCACTTTGTGCGACCCCTTACAGCTTCATCAGGCTGGCGTCGTCGACCGAGGCCGTATGACGGGTGCGGAAGATCGTCACGATGATCGCCAGGCCGACGACGACCTCGGCCGCGGCGACGACCATCGTGAAGAAGGCGATGATCTGGCCGTCCAGATTCCCGTGCATCCGCGAGAAGGTGACGAAGGCGAGATTGCAGGCGTTGAGCATCAGCTCGATGCACATGAACACCACGATGGCGTTCCGCCTGATCAGCACCCCGGCCGCGCCGATGGTGAACAACAGGGCGGCGAGATAGAGGTAGTAGACCGGGCTCATTTCTTGGCCCCCTCCTTGTGCTCCTTCGGCGCCGCGCCACCGGACGCCGGGGGCTTGGGCTCGTCCTCGGCGCTCCGGCCCAGCCACTCCTCGGAGCGCTGTTCCAGCGCCTTGAGCTCGGCGAGCGACTCGCCGGAGACATCGCGGATCTGGCCGCGCTCGCGCAGCGTCGGATTGACGGACAGCTCGGACGGGGTGCCGTCGGGCAGCAGACCGGGGATGTCCACGGCGTTGTGCCGGGCGTAGACACCCGGGGCCGGCAGCGGCGGTACCTGCTTGCCCTCGCGGATGCGCGCCTCGGACTGCTCACGCTGCGACTTGGCGCGCTCCGTACGCTCCCGGTGGGTGAGCACCATCGCGCCGACGGCCGCCGTGATCAGCAGCGCGCCGGTGATTTCGAAGGCGAAGACGTACTTGGTGAAGATCAGCGCGGCCAGGCCCTGCACATTGCCGCCGGCGTTGGCCTCGCCCAGGCCGTTGAACTCCTTGAGCGAGGCGTTGCCGATGCCGGCGATCAGCAGGATGCCGAAGCCGATGCCCAGGCCGGCGGCGAGCCAGCGCTGGCCCTTGAGCGTCTCCTTGAGGGAGTCCGCCGCGGTGACACCGACCAGCATGACGACGAACAGGAAGAGCATCATGATCGCGCCCGTGTAGACCACGATCTGTACGACGCCGAGGAAGTAGGCGCCGTTGGCGAGGTAGAAGACCGCCAGGACGATCATGGTCCCGGCGAGCGAGAGGGCGCTGTGCACGGCCCGCTTCATCAGAATCGTGCACAGTGCGCCGACGACGGCGACGATGCCCAGGATCCAGAACTGCACGGCCTCCCCCGAGGAGGTCACTGAGGCCGCGGCGGCGAGGCCGGTCATGCGTTCGCCTCCTTTTCCTGAGCCTTCTCGTCGGGCTGCTCGCCCTTGGAGACCGCGACCTGACGGACCGTCTCGGGCGCGGCCTCGGTGACCAGCCCGTTGTAGTAGTCCTTCTCCGTCATGCCGGGGAAGATCGCGTGCGGGCTGTCGACCATGGTGTCCTGCAGGCCCGTGAGCAGCTCTTCCTTGGTGTAGATGAGCGATTCACGGGAGCTGTCGGCGAGTTCGTACTCATTGGTCATGGTCAGCGCGCGGGTGGGGCAGGCCTCCACGCACAGGCCGCACAGAATGCAGCGCAGATAGTTGATCTGGTAGACGCGGCCGTAGCGCTCCCCCGGGGAGTAGCGCTCCTCGTCGGTGTTGTCCGCGCCCTCGACATAGATCGCGTCCGCCGGGCAGGCCCAGGCGCACAGCTCGCAGCCGATGCACTTCTCCAGCCCGTCCGGATGACGGTTGAGCTGGTGCCGGCCGTGGAAACGCGGCGCCGTCGGCTTCTTCTCCTCCGGGTACTGCTCGGTCAGCCGCTTCTTGAACATGGCCTTGAAGGTCACGCCGAAGCCGGCCACGGGGTTCTGGAACTCAGGCACCGTCGCCCCCCTTTCCGTCGGTCTCATTTCCGTCACTGACAGTGTCCACCCGACCACTGACAATCAACTCTCGGTCTCCCCCGCGCGGGCGTCGACGCGGCACCGGCGGCAGGCTCTGCCCGGGCAGCGGCGGTACGGGGAAGCCGCCGGCCATCGGGTCGAAGGCCCCGTCGCCGTCCGTCTCCTCCTCCGGCTCGGCGCGCCGGAAGAAGTCCACGACCAGGGAGATCAGCAGCAGTGCGACGGCGCCGCCGGCGACGTACAGCACGATCTGGGAGAAGTTGAAGCCCTCGTTCTTCAGCGCCCGGACGGTGGCGACCAGCATCAGCCAGACCATCGAGACCGGGATGAGGACCTTCCAGCCCAGCTTCATGAACTGGTCGTAGCGCACGCGCGGAAGGGTGCCGCGCAGCCAGATGAAGAAGAACAGCAGCAGCTGCACCTTGATGACGAACCAGAGCATCGGCCACCAGCCGTGGTTCGCGCCCTCCCAGAACGTGGAGACGGGCCAGGGCGCCTTCCAGCCGCCCAGGAAGAGGGTGACCGCGACCGCCGAGACGGTGACCATGTTGATGTACTCGGCGAGCATGAACATCGCGAACTTGATCGACGAGTACTCGGTGTTGAAGCCGCCGACGAGGTCGCCCTCGGACTCCGGCATGTCGAACGGCGCGCGGTTGGTCTCGCCCACCATCGCGACGATGTAGATGATGAAGGACACCGGCAGCAGCAGGACGTACCACCTGTTCTGCTGCGACTCCACGATCGTCGAGGTCGACATCGATCCGGAGTAGAGGAACACCGCCGCGAACGACATGCCCATCGCGATCTCGTACGAGATCATCTGTGCGCACGAGCGCAGACCGCCGAGCAGCGGATAGGTCGAGCCGGAGGACCAGCCCGCCAGCACGATGCCGTAGATGCCGACCGAGGCCGTGGCCAGGATGTAGAGGACGCCGATCGGCAGGTCGGTCAGCTGCATCGGGGTGCGGACGCCGAAGATCGAGATCTCGTTGCCGGCCGGGCCGAAGGGGATCACCGCGATCGCCATGAAGGCCGGGATGGCCGCCACGATCGGCGCGAGGATGTAGACCACCTTGTCGGCCCGTTTGACGATCAGGTCCTCCTTCAGCATCAGCTTGATGCCGTCGGCGAGGGACTGCAGCATCCCCCAGGGACCGTGCCGGTTGGGGCCGATGCGCAGCTGCATCCAGGCGACGACCTTGCGTTCCCAGACGATCGAGAACAGCACCGTCAGCATCAGGAACGCGAAGCAGAAGACGGCCTTGATGACGACGAGCCACCACGGGTCGCGGCCGAACATCGACAGGTCTTCCTGGGCCAGCGCGCTTCCGGCAGCGGCCAGTTGATCGAGCTGCTGCATCATGCGTCCACCTCCTTGGCCGGCTCCGGCGTGCCCGGAACGGCGGAGATCTTCACCAGGTCACCGGGGTGTGCCCCGGTGTCGGCGGCGACGCCACCGCCCGTGGAGTTGAGCGGCAGCCACACCACCCGGTCGGGCATCGGTGTGACCTGAAGCGGCAGGTGGACCGGGCCGGCCGGTCCGGTGACCGCCAGCAGGTCACCGTCCTTGACGCCGGTCTCCTGCGCGGTGGCCTGCGACAGCCGGGCGACAGCGGCGTGCCGGGTGCCGGCCAGCGCCTCGTCGCCTTCCTGGAGCAGCCCCTGGTCCAGGAGGAGCCGGTGTCCGGCGAGTACGGCCTCGCCGGCGTCGGGGCGGGGCAGCGGGCGCCCGGTCTCCATGGGCTCGCCGGCGTACGGGCCCGTCCAGCCGCCGAGCCGGTCCAGTTCGCGTCGTACGGAGCGGATGTCCGGCAGCGCAAGGTGCACATCGAGGGCGTCGGCGAGCATGTGCAGCACCCGGGAGTCCGACAGCAGATGCCGGCGGGTCATCTGGTCCGGTTTGAGCGCGGCCTCGAACAGCCGGGCCCTGCCTTCCCAGTTGAGGAACGTGCCGGCCTTCTCGACCACGGCCGCCACCGGGAGGACCACATCCGCCCGGTCGGTGACCTGCGAGGGCCGCAGCTCCAGGCTGACCAGGAACCCGACCTCGTCCAGCGCGGTCAGCGCACGGGCCGGGTCCGGAAGGTCCGCGACCTCGACGCCCGCCACCAGGAGCGCGCTGAGCTCACCGGTCGCCGCGGCCTCGATGATCTGGCCGGTGTCCCGGCCGTGCTGGTGCGGCAGCGCGGCCACGCCCCAGGCGGCGGCGACCTCGTCGCGGGCCCGCGGGTCGGTGGCCGGGCGGCCGCCGGGCAGCAGAC
>NZ_QUAC01000099.1 GCF_003389455.1 Streptomyces inhibens
GGCGGTGGGCCGCCCCAACAGGGGGCGGCCCACCGCCGTTTGTCATGACGGGCGGGTCAGGCGCTCTGGCCGCCCAGGTGGTGCACCCGGACCATGTTGGTGGTGCCGGGGACGCCGGGGGGCGAACCGGCGGTGATGAGCATGGTGTCGCCCTTGCTGTAGCGCTGGAGCTTGAGCAGCTCGGCGTCCACCAGATCGACCATCGCGTCGGTGTTGTCGACGTGCTCCACCACGAAGCTGTCCACGCCCCAGCTCAGGGTGAGCTGATTGCGGGTGGCGGCGTCGGTGGTGAAGGCCAGGATCGGCTGGGCCGCGCGGTAGCGGGACAGCCGGCGGGCGGTGTCGCCGGACTTGGTGAAGGCCACCAGCGCCTTGCCGTCCAGGAAGTCGGCCATCTCGCAGGCCGCACGGGCCACCGCGCCACCCTGCGTACGCGGCTTCTTGCCGGGCACCAGCGGCTGGAGGCCCTTGGAGAGCAGCTCCTCCTCGGCCGCCTCGACGATCTTCGACATCGTCTTGACGGTCTCGATCGGGTACGCGCCGACGGACGACTCCGCGGAGAGCATGACCGCGTCGGCGCCGTCGAGGATGGCGTTGGCGACGTCGGACGCCTCGGCGCGGGTCGGCCGGGAGTTGGTGATCATCGACTCCATCATCTGGGTCGCGACGATCACCGGCTTGGCGTTCCTGCGGCACAGCTCCACCAGGCGCTTCTGCACCATCGGGACCTTCTCCAGCGGGTACTCCACCGCCAGGTCACCACGGGCGACCATGACGGCGTCGAAGGCCATCACGACCTCCTGCATGTTCGCCACCGCCTGCGGCTTCTCGACCTTGGCGATGACCGGGACCCGGCGGCCGACCTCGTCCATGACGCGGTGCACGTCCTGGACGTCCTTGGCGTCCCGCACGAAGGACAGCGCGACCATGTCGCAGCCCATCTTCAGGGCGAACTTGAGGTCCTCGATGTCCTTCTCGGACAGCGCGGGGACGTTCACCGCGGCGCCGGGCAGGTTGATGCCCTTGTGGTCGGAGATGACCCCGCCCTCGATGACGATGGTCCGCACCCGCGGGCCGTCGACCTCGGTGACCTGGAGCGCGACATTGCCGTCGTTGATCAGGACCGGGTCGCCCTTGGAGACATCGCCCGGCAGGCCCTTGTAGGTCGTACCGCAGATGGTCTTGTCGCCGGGTACGTCCTCGGTGGTGATGACGAACTCATCGCCGCGCACCAGCTCCACGGGGCCGTCGGCGAAGGTCTCCAGGCGGATCTTGGGGCCCTGGAGGTCGGCCAGTACGCCAACGGCGCGGCCGGTCTCCTCGGAAGCCTTGCGGAGGCGGTGGTACCGCTCCTCGTGCTCCGGCTGGGTCCCGTGGCTCATATTGAATCGGGCCACGTTCATACCGGCCTCGATCAGCGTCTTCAGCTGGTCGTAGGAGTCGACGGCGGGGCCCAGGGTGCAGACGATTTTGGAACGGCGCATGGCGGAATCCTATCGGTTTGTTTCAGAGCGGAATATTCCGGTAGGTGGAAACACCAATGTCTAGGCGTTGACCAGGGCGTATGTCTGCTGGGCGATCTCCAGTTCCTCGTCGGTGGGTACGACGGCGACCGCGACCCGGGCGTACTCGGGAGAGATCAGCCGGGGCTCGTCGGACCGTACGGCGTTGAGCGAGGCGTCCACCGCCATGCCCAGCTGCTCCAGACCGGCGAGGGCGGCCTCGCGCACCGGGGCGGCGTTCTCGCCGACGCCCGCCGTGAACGCCACCGCGTCGACCCGGCCGAGCACCGCGGTGTAGGCGCCGATGTACTTCTTCAGCCGGTGGATGTAGATGTCGAAGGCCAGCTCGGCGCGCTCGTCGCCCTCGTCGATCCGGCGCCGG
Organism: Streptomyces inhibens; assembly: GCF_003389455.1. GTDB lineage: Bacteria > Actinomycetota > Actinomycetes > Streptomycetales > Streptomycetaceae > Streptomyces > Streptomyces inhibens. The sequence continues at coordinate 1,885 of NZ_QUAC01000099.1, forward strand.
ATCTCCCGCATGTCGTTGTCGCCGCACAGCCCGACCAGACCGCTCTTCTTGTTGAGCAGCACATCGATCTCGTCCGTCGACATCCCCGCCACCCGCTTGAGGTGGAAGGTCACCGCCGGGTCGATGTCGCCGGAGCGGGTGCCCATGACCAGGCCCTCCAGCGGCGTCAGGCCCATCGAGGTGTCCACACAGCGGCCGCCGGCCACCGCCGAGGCGGAGGCGCCGTTGCCCAGGTGCAGCACGATGACATTGACCTCGGAGGGGTCCTTGCCCAGCAGCGCCGCGGTCTTGCGCGAGACATAGGCGTGCGAGGTGCCGTGGAAGCCGTAGCGGCGGATGCGGTGGGCGTCGGCGGTCGCCACGTCGATGGCGTAGCGGGCCGCGTACTCCGGCATCGTGGTGTGGAAGGCGGTGTCGAAGACCGCGACCTGCGGCAGGTCGGGGCGGAGCGCCTGGGCGGTCCTGATGCCGATGAGGTTGGCCGGGTTGTGCAGCGGCGCGACCGGCACCAGCCGCTCGATCTCCTTGAGCACCGCGTCGTCGATCACGGTCGGGGCGGTGAACTTCAGCCCGCCGTGCACCACCCGGTGCCCGATCGCGGCCAGTTCCGGCGAGTCGAGACCGAGACCGTCCGCGGCCAGCTCCGCGGCGACGGCCTTCAGCGCGGCCTCGTGGTCGGCTATCGGGCCTTCGGTCTCGCGCTTGTCGCCGCCGGTGGCCAGCGGGGTGTGGGCCAGGCGCGAGGTCTCTTCACCGATCCGCTCGACCAGACCGACGGCGAGCCGGCCCGCGGCGGAGCCGCCGGTCGACTGCGTGCCGCTCATGTCGAGCAGCTGGTACTTCACCGATGAGGAGCCGGAGTTGAGGACGAGGACGCGGGTGGCATTGGCAGTCATGTAGCGCTTTCCGATGGGGAGGGGGGACGGATGCGGGGGCCGGGTCAGGCGGTGTGTCCGGCGCCGGGCTGGGCGCCCTGCGCCTGGATGGCGGTGATGGCCACGGTGTTGACGATGTCCTGGACCAGGGCGCCGCGCGAGAGGTCGTTGACCGGCTTGCGCAGGCCTTGGAGGACCGGGCCGACGGCGACCGCACCGGCCGAGCGCTGCACGGCCTTGTAGGTGTTGTTGCCGGTGTTGAGGTCGGGGAAGATCAGCACGGTGGCCTTGCCGGCGACGTCGGAGTCGGGGAGCTTGGTCTGCGCGACCGCCGTGTCCACTGCCGCGTCGTACTGGATCGGGCCCTCGACCAGCAGATCGGGACGGAGCTCGCGGACGATCTCGGTGGCCTTGCGGACCTTGTCGACGTCCGCGCCGGACCCGGAGGTGCCGGTGGAGTACGACAGCATTGCGATCCGCGGCTCGACACCGAACTGTGCGGCGGTGGTGGCCGACTGGATGGCGATGTCCGCCAGCTGTTCGGCGTTCGGGTCCGGGTTGACCGCGCAGTCGCCGTAGACCAGCACCCGGTCGGCCAGGCACATGAAGAACACCGAGGACACGATCTGGGCGCCCGGCTTCGTCTTGATGATCTCGAAGGCGGGGCGGATGGTGGCCGCGGTGGAGTGCACCGCGCCCGAGACCATGCCGTCGGCCAGGCCTTCCTGGACCATCAGCGTGCCGAAGTAGGAGACATCCGCGACGACGTCGAAGGCCAGCTCGACGCTGACGCCCTTGTGGGCGCGGAGCGCGGCGTACCGCTCGGCGAACCGCTCGCGCAGCTCGGAGGTCTGCGGGTCGATGATCTGGGCGTTCGCCAGGTCGATGGCCAGGTCGGCGGCGCGCTTGCGGATCGCCTCCTCCTCGCCCAGCAGCGTCAGATCGCAGACGTCGCGGCGCAGCAGCACATCGGCGGCGCGCAGCACCCGCTCCTCGGTGCCCTCCGGGAGGACGACCCGGCGGCGGCCGGAGCGGGAGCGCTCGATCAGCTCGTGTTCGAACATCATCGGCGTGACCCGGCCCGAGCGGGCCACGGAGATACGGTTCGTCAGCTCCACGGTGTCCACATGCCGCTCGAACAGGCCGAGCGCGGTCTCCGCCTTGCGCGGCGAGGCGGCGTTGAGCTTGCCCTCGATCGCGAACAGCTCGGCGGCGGTGGGAAAGGACCCACCGGGTACGGAGACGACCGGGGTCCCGGGGGCGAGCCGGCTCGCCAGCGCCATGATGTCCGGGCCGGGCTTCTCGTCGAGGGTGAGCAGCACACCGGCGATCGGCGGGGCGCCGGCGCTGTGCGCGGCGAGCGAGCCGATGACCAGGTCGGCCCGGTCCCCGGGGGTCACCACGAGGCAGCCGGGGGTGAGCGCCTTGAGGAAGGTCGGCAGCATGGCGCCGCCGAAGACGAAGTCGCGGGCGTCCCTGGCGAGCCCGGAGTCGTCGCCGAGCAGTACCTCGGCGCCCAGGGTGTGCACGATCTGGCCGACGGTCGGCGCGGAGAGCGAGCCGTCCTCGGGGAGTGCGTAGCAGGGCACGGGCAGGCGGGCGGAGAGCCGGTCGACGACGGCCTCGCGGTGCTCGGGAGCCACCCGGTTGACGACCATGGCCACGACATCGCAGCCCAGCGAGTGGTAGGCGCGGTAGGCGTTGCGGGCCTCGGCGCGTACGGACTCGGCCTCCTGGCCCTGGCCGCCGACGACGGCCAGCACCGCGGCGCCGAATTCGTTGGCGAGCCGGGCGTTGAGGTTCAGCTCGGCCGGGAGACTGGTGGCGGCGTAGTCCGAGCCGAGGACCAGGACGTACTCATAGTCCCTGGCCACGGCGTGAAAGCGGTCGACGAGCCGGGAGACCAGCTCGTCGGTGCCGCGCTCGGCCTGGAGGGTGGCGGCCTCCTCGTAACTCAGCCCGTATACGGTGTCGGCGGACTGGGTGAGCCGGTAGCGGGCCCGCAGCAGGTCGAACAGTCGGTCGGGTCCGTCGTTGTGGACCAGCGGGCGGAAGACCCCCACCCGGTCGACGTGGCGGGTCAGGAGCTCCATGACTCCCAGCTCCACGACCTGGCGGCCGTCGCCGCGGTCGATACCGGTCACGTACACGCTGCGCGTCACGCGTGCTCTCCGATCCATTCCGTTGGTCACAAGGTCAAAATCAGCCGTTATTGTGCGCTTGCCCCTCTTGACAATACCTGCGCGTGTGGCTAAGTCGCTCTCCCAGTTTCCCTTGCGGAGCCCGTGCGGGGACAGTAGGGGTGGGGGCCAAGAGTGAGGCCGGTGTCTGTCCGACCGTGAAACAATCGGACCGGGTCAGGAACCGACAGCGAGCACAGGAGACACAGCACGATGCGTATCGGAGTCCTCACCGCAGGCGGCGACTGTCCCGGCCTGAATGCTGTGATCCGGTCTGTTGTCCATCGCGCCCTCACCGGCCACGGCGACGAGGTCATAGGTTTCGAGGACGGCTTCGCCGGTCTGCTCGACGGCCGCTTCCGCAAGCTCGACCTCGAAGCCGTCAGCGGCATCCTCGCCCGCGGCGGCACCATCCTCGGCTCGTCCCGGCTGGAGCGCGCCCGGCTCCGTGAGGCCTGCGAGGACGCCAAGGACCACTCCAAGGACTACGGTATCGACGTCCTGATCCCGATCGGCGGCGAGGGCACCCTCACCGCCGCCCGGATGCTGTCGGACGCCGGACTGCCGGTCGTCGGCGTCCCCAAGACCATCGACAACGACATCTCCTCCACCGACCGCACCTTCGGCTTCGACACCGCCGTCGGCGTCGCGACCGAGGCGATCGACCGCCTCAAGACCACCGCCGAATCGCACCAGCGCGTGATGGTCGTCGAGGTCATGGGCCGGCACGCGGGCTGGATCGCGCTGGAGTCCGGCATGGCCGGCGGCGCCCACGGCATCTGCCTGCCCGAGCGCGCCTTCGACGTCAACGACCTGGTCACGATGGTCGAGGAGCGGTTCGCCCGGGGCAAGAAGTTCGCCGTCGTCTGTGTCGCCGAGGGCGCGCACCCGGCCGCGGAGACCATGGACTACAAGAAGGGCGCGATCGACCAGTTCGGTCATGAGCGGTTCTCCGGCATCGGCAACCACCTCGCCATCGAACTGGAAAAGCGCCTCGGCAAGGAGGCCCGCCCGGTCATCCTCGGCCATGTCCAGCGCGGTGGCACCCCGACCGCGTACGACCGGGTGCTCGCCACCCGCTTCGGCTGGCACGCCGTGGAGGCCGCGCACCGCGGCGACTTCGGCAAGATGACCGCGCTGCGCGGCACCGACATCACGATGGTGCCGCTGGCCGAAGCGGTCACCGAGCTCAAGACGGTGCCCGAGTGGCGGATGGACGAGGCCGAGTCGGTCTTCTGAGCCCGCTTTTGCAGACCACAACGGCGGCGCGCCTCCCCTCGGTCGAGGGCAGGCGCGCCGCCGTTCTCGTGCTCCGTATCACTGCGCGCCGATGGCCTCCAGCATGTTCAGCCGGGCCGCCCGGCGGGCCGGCCACAGAGCCGCCAGCACGCCCACGACCAGCGCGATCAGCAGGAACAGGCCGAGCCTGCCCCAGGGCAGCACCATCTCGTACGTCGGGAACGACGAGCCGACCATCTTGCCGCCGGCCCAGGCCAGGAAGATGCCCACGCCCATGCCGAGCACCGCGCCGAACAGCGAGATCACCACCGACTCCAGCCGCACCATCTGCTTGATGCCGCTGCGCGCCAGGCCGATCGCCCGCAGCATCCCGATCTCCCGGGTCCGCTCGAACACCGACATCGCCAGGGTGTTGACGACGCCGACCACCGCGATGATGACGGCCATGGCCAGCAGCCCGTAGACCATGTTCACGATGGTGTCGATCTGGCCGGCGGTCTCCTTGCGCAGCTCGTCGCGGTTCTGGATCTTCAGCAACGGGCTGTCGCCGAGCGCCCGCCGGATGTCCTTGACCAGCGCCGGGGAGCCGCCGCCGGCCGCCTTCACCAGCAGCTCCTCGTTCTTGATCTGCGTCAGATGCGGGTCGACCAGCGAGACATCGGCGAAGGACTCACCCAGCACCTCGTTGTCCGCGTAGACCGCGGCGACCTTCAGCCGGGTCTGCTTCTTGTCGTCGAACCCGACGTTCACCGTGTCACCGGCCCGCCAGCCGTGCTGCTTGGCCACCGTCTGCGAGACGGCGATACCGCCGGCCCGTACGGCATCCAGCGAGCCCTGCCGGAAGGTGAGGTGGGTGACCTTGTCGATCTGCGAGAGGTCGGTGCCCCGGATGTAGCCGAAGCCGCCCTTGGTGGTGAAGCCGGTGCCGCGCAACGGGGCCACCGCTTCGACGCCCGGGACCTGTGCCACCTTCTTCGACAGCCGGGGATCCAGCCCGACGAAGGTCGAGGTCTTGATCTGGTAGTCGGCGGTCAGCCCGCTGGCCGCCATCTTGTCCATGCCCAGCTGCGCCGAGTGCCCGACGACCGTCATACCGGTGATCAGAGTGAGGCCGATCATCAGCGCGGACCCGGTGGCCGCCGTACGGCGCGGATTGCGCAGCGCGTTCTCCTTGGCCAGCTTGCCGCCGATGCCGAACAGCCGGATGGTGACCAGGCCCGCCAGCGAGACCAGCGGACGGGACAGCAGCGGCGCCAGGATGATCACGCCGATCAGCGTCAGCATCGAGCCCAGCATGGCGATCGGCACATCGTCACCGGACCTGAGGGTTGAGACCCACAGCATCACGGCGACGCCGAGACCGGTGATCACCGAGCCGATGATGTTGCGGACGACCAGGCTGCGCTGTGCGGGCGGCGCCTCGACGCTGCTCAGCGCCTCCACCGGCGCGATCTTCGCCGCCTTACGGGACGGCAGCCAGGCGGCCAGTACGGTCACCACGACGCCCACACCCAGGGCGGAGAGCACCGCGTTCGGGCTGATGATGAGCGGCCCGTCCGGGAAGCCCGCCCCGTTGGCGTCCAGCACCGCCCGCAGCCCCACGGCGATCCCCGTACCCAGTGCGAAGCCGACGACCGAGGAGATCAGCCCCAGCAGCCCCGCCTCGGCGAGCACCGAGCGGACGACCTGCCGGCGCGAGGCACCGACCGCGCGCAGCAGCGCGATCTCGCGGCTGCGCTGGGAGATCAGCATGGTGAAGGTGTTGGCGATGATGAACACACCGACGAACAGGGCGATACCGGCGAAGGTCAGCAGGGTGTTGTTCAGCGCGCTGTTCTGCTCGGCGATCATCTTGGACTGCTGGGCGGCCAGCTCACTGCCGCTGGTCGCCTCGGCCCGCTTCTTCGGCAGCAGTGCGCGGACCTTCGCGGTCAGCGCCTGCTGGTCGGTGCCGGGCGTGGCCGTGACGATCAGCTCGTCGAACTGGCCGGGGTGCAGATAGAGCTTCTGCGCGGTGGCGGTGTCGAACAGCGCCAGGCTGCCGCCCGCGGTCACCTGCGGGTCGTCGCTCGCCACGATGCCGACCAGGCGCTTCTTCAGCACCGGCCCGTCGGTGGCGAACCGTATGGTGTCGCCGATCCCGACGCCTGCCGCCTTCGCGGTGGTCTCGGCCAGCGCGATCTCGTCGTCGGCCGCCGGGCCGCGGCCGGAGACCAGCGGATAGCGGCTGTCCTTGCCGTCCTTGCCCGGCTGGTAGTTGGTGGCGAGGTTCTGCCAGCCGTTGCCGATCGGCTGGTTGTCGGTGTCGGCGAGCGTCGCCGAGCCGGTGACATCGGTCCGTACGGCCTGCACACCGGGCAGTGCACGGATCCGGTCGGCCAGTTTGTCGTCGAGGGCGGTGGCCCGCTTGTCGCCGCGCTCCGGCACGGGGGCGTCGGGGGCGGAGGTGGCCTGTACGGAGACGGCCACGTCCTTGAGGTTCTTGGCGGAGGCGTTCTTGACGGCCTCACCGACGGTGTCGCTGAAGATGAGGGTGCCGGCGACGAAGGCGACGCCGAGCAGGACCGCGAGCGCGGTCATCATCAATCGGGCTTTGTGCGCAAGAAGATTGCGCAGGGCGGTACGCAGCATGGTGGTGGTGTCAGTCCTGGGGTCCGGTGCTCGGGATACGGAAGGGCGGCGCGCGGTGCGCCCGCGTCAGCTGGTACGGCCCTTGGCTAGCTCGTCCGGCCCTTGGCCTCGAAGAGCCGCATCCGGTCCAGGACGGCGTCCGCGGTCGGCTCGTACAGCTCCTCGACGATCCGGCCGTCCGCGAGGAAGACCACCCGGTCGGCATAGCCGGCGGCGACCGGGTCATGGGTGACCATCACCACCGTCTGGTCCATCGCCCGCACCGACTCCCGCAGAAAGCCCAGTACTTCGGCGCCGGAGCGGGAGTCGAGGTTGCCGGTCGGCTCGTCCGCGAAGATGATCTCCGGCTGGGCGGCCAGCGCCCGGGCGACCGCGACCCGCTGCTGCTGACCGCCGGAGAGCTGCGCCGGCCGGTGCGTGAGCCGCCCCGACAGGCCGACGGTCTCGATGACGGCGTTCAGCCACCCCTTGTCGGGCTTACGGCCCGCGATGTCCATCGGCAGCGTGATGTTCTCCAGCGCGGACAGCGTCGGCAGCAGATTGAACGCCTGGAAGATGAAGCCGATCTTGTCCCGGCGCAGCCGCGTCAGCTGCTTGTCGTTGAGCGAGCCCAGCTCCACGTCGCCGATCCGGGCCGAGCCGGTGGAGATCGAGTCCAGGCCGGCCATGCAGTGCATCAGCGTCGACTTGCCGGAGCCGGACGGGCCCATGATCGCGGTGAACCGGGCCTTGCCGAACTCGACCGAGACGGAGTCCAGCGCGACCACACGGGTCTCCCCCTGGCCGTAGACCTTGCTCAGATCCGTAGCCCGCGCGGCGACGGCACGGGTGGGGGCAAAAGAACCGGGGGAACCGGAAACGGCGGCCGCGTGGGACACGGGTACTCCTGAAGGGGGACGGAAAATTCGACGTCCCCATTCTTGAATGCACAGGTCAGCGGGGCGTCACCCGCGGGGACCGAAACTCGGACCGGCCGGAAGTGCCATCACCGTCCCCGGCGTCATCCTCTGGGGGGACGGCGGTCCGACCTGTGGCCGACGGGATGTCTCAGGGGTGCCTCAGGGCCGCTGCCTGCCGACCCGCTCCCAGAACTCCGCCAGGATGTCGTCGAGGAAGGCGCGCCCCGCCTTGCCGGAGTCATCGGTGCCCTCGCCGCCGCCCCAGTTGAGCGTAGCCGTCATGGACGCCTGATAGTCGGTGTGCAGCTCCTGGAGGACGTCCTGGATGTGCTGCTTGGGCAGCGGTACGAGCTTGCCGACCGGCCGGACGTAGGCCTGCCAGCGGGTGGCGGCGGCGCTGGTCAGCAGCTCGGTCAGCTTCTTGTCCTGGCCGGTGAACCGGATCAGCGCGGGCGTAGGCAGATCCAGCGCCTCGGCGAGCGCCGCGGCCTGCCGGTCGTTGCCGCTCCACTTCCCGCCGGCCTCCAGCCGCTCGTACGCGCTCTGGTCCATGCCGATGCGCAGTGCGAGGTCGTCGGGGGCGAGGCCGAGCGCGAGGCGGTATTCGCGCAGGGTGCCCGGTGCGCCGAGGAGCTCCCCGGGGGCGCACCACAGGGCGCCGGCCAGCGCGGTCAGTTCGGCTTCCGTGGGGGTGCTTTCCGCCAATTCCCAGGAGGCCACGGTCGAGGGCGATATCTGTATTCCGTAGGCGGCCCATATTCCGTAGGCGACATGGGCAGGGGTCATGCCGAGGGCCTCGCGGAGCCGGCGGGCGGCTTCGGCATTGAAAGGGGGCGTGCGCGGCTCCCCGGCTTGCGTGTTCACCGGCACACGGTAAGTGACGAAGCGCCTTCGCACCTATCGTGCGGATATACAGGGTTGAAAGTCGTAGGAAGCTACTAGTCGGCCGGTTTTCCGGCCCGGCCTGGGCGGTTTTTCCGCCAAGGGGCGGTGCTCAGCCCTTCACCGCACCGCCCAGCGCAAAGCCGCCGCCCAGCCGCCTGGAGATAAGGATGTACAGCAGGACGACCGGTGTCGAGTACAGGATCGAAAATGCCGCGAGTTCGCCGAACGCGATGGCGCCGTAATTGCCGAAGAAATTGAAAATGCTTACCGAGGCGGGCAGTTGCTCCGGGGAGAGCAGCAGCATGAAGGGTACGAAGAAATTGCCCCACATCATGATGAAGGTGTAGATCGCGACGACGGCGAGGCCGGGGCCCATCAGCGGCAGAATCACCCGCAGCAGGGTCTGCGACCAGGAGGCGCCGTCCGTCCACGCCGCCTCCTCAAGGACCCTCGGGACCCCGTCCATGAAGTTCTTCATCAGCCAGATGGCGAACGGGAGTTGGGCCGCGGCCAGGAACAGCGCGGTGCCGTACCGGGTGTCGATCAGATTGACCTGCACGAACAGCCCGTAGACCGGAACCATGATCGCGGTGATCGGCAGACAGGTCGAGAACAGGATCGTCAGCAGGTACGGGCGGCTGAAGCGGGAGCGGAAGCGGGACAGCGGATAGGCGGCGAGCGCCGCGCAGACCACGGTGAGCAGCGTGGCGCCGCCGCAGATCAGCAGGCTGTTGAGCATCGGGGTGAAGGTGATCTCGTCGGTCAGCACCGCCGAGAAGTTGTCCACCGTCGGGGACTTCGGCAGCCGCACCCGCAGCGTCGCCTCCGCATCCAGCGACGACAGCACCAGCCAGACCAGCGGAACCGCGAACGCCACCGCGGCGACCAGCAGCCCGGCGTCGGCGGCCAGCCGCTGGGGGCGCCCCCTGCTCGGAACTTGTCGGAGAGCTTGGGGGAGGAGGCGGCGGGGGAGGCGGCGGGGGAGCGGCACGGCTCAGACCTCCTCGCGCATCAGGCGCAGATAGACGACCGAGAACACCGCGCCCACCAGCAGCAACAGCAGCGCCACCGCGGTGCCGTAGCCGATCAGGGACTTCAGGAACGCCTGGTCGTACATGAACACCGGCAGGGTCTGGCTGCGGTTTCCCGGACCGCCCCGCGTCATCGCCCAGATCAGCCCGAAGACGGAGAGCGTCTGAAGGGTGTTGAGCATCAGATTGGTGCCGATGGAGCGGCGGATCATCGGCAGCGTGATGTGCCACAGCCGCCGCAGTCCGCCCGCGCCGTCGACCTGGGCGGACTCGGTGATCTCCTGGGGGATCTCGGAGAGCGCCGCGGAGTAGATCAGCATCGAGAACGCCGTGCCGCGCCAGACGTTGGCGAACGACACGGCGAGGATGGGCAGGGTGAACAGCCAGTTCTGGGCGGGCAGATGGAGCCAGCCCAGGAGCGCGTTGAGGGTGCCGCGCCGCTCGAAGAAGGTGTAGAGCAAGAAGCCCGCGACGATCTCCGGGAGCACCCAGGCGGTGATCACCATCGCACCGGTCAGGGACCGTACGGGCCGCGAGGCGCGCCGCATCAGACCGGCCAGGGCGAGGCCCAGGGTGTTCTGTCCGAGGATCGAGGAGATCACGGTGAACACCAGGGTCAGCACGACCGCGTTGAGGAAGGCCGGGTCGCCGAAGGCGTGCCGGAAGTTGGCCAGGCCGACGAAGGACGCCGACTCCTGGCCGGTCAACTGGGTGTCGGTGAAGGCGATGTAGACGCAGTAGCCGATGGGGCCGGCGAGGAAGAGCAGCAGCAGGACGGTGGCCGGGGCGAGCGGGGACCAGCGCAGCAGACGCGTACGGGCGCGGTGGGCCTTCGGGGTGTGCGGCGTGGGGGCATGTGGTGTGCGGGCGCGCGGTGTACCGGCGCGGGGCGCGGTGCTGTCGACGGCGCCGGTCATGGCTTGGCGACGGTCTTGCCGTCGACGAGGGACTTCAGCGCCGCGTCATAGTCCTTGGCCGCCTCGTCCGGCGAGGAGTCGTCGGCGGTGACCGCCTCCATCGCCTCACCGATCGCCGCGGCGACCTTGGGATAGGCGGGCAGCGCGGGCCGGTACTGGCTGATCTTGACCAGCCCCGTGAAGAAGCCGATGCCGGGCACGGACTTGAGATAGCGCGGGTCGGCCGCGACGTCCTTGCGGACCGCGATCTGGGCGCCCCGTACACACCACTCCAGGGCGTTCTGCCTCGACTGGAAGGTCTGGATCAACTTCCAGGCCAGATCGGGCTGTTGGGACCGCTGTGGCACCGACCAGGTCCAGCCGCCGGCCAGGCTCACCTTCCCGGGCGGGGTGCCGTGCTGGGTGGGGAACGGCGCCTGGCCGAGCGTCGTCGACCACTCGGGCCACGGGTTGCCGCCGCCCGTCTTCTGCCACTGCTGGCCCAGCCACGAGCCGTCGAGGTCGATGGCGAGCTTCTCCTCGGGCAGCAGTTCGGCGGCCACATTGGTCTGGATGTTGGGGCTGAGCGCATCGGAGACCTCGGGCCCGAGCTTCTCCTTGTAGACCGTGTCGATGAAGGTCAGGCTGTCCTTGAAGCCCTTGGTGCCGGTGACCCATTTCTTGCTGCCCGGGTCGTAGAGCTGACTCTCGCCGGTGCCGTACAGCAGCATCTCGAAGCCCTGCATCACGGCGGCCTCGCCCGCGCCCTTGCCGGTGAAGACGTTCAGCGGGATGACGCCGGGGACCTTCTTCTTGATCGTCCGGGCCGCGTCCAGCACCTCGTCCCAGGTTCTGGGCCGCCAGTCGGCCGGCAGCCCGACCTTCTTGAAGATCTTCTTGTTGAACCACAGCCCGCGGGTGTCCGTGCCGTCCGGGACGCCGTAGGTCTTGCCGTCCTGCCCCCTGGCCGCGGCCCTGGCGGCCGGCTCGAACTGCCGCCAGTCGTCCCACTTGCCGATGTACGGATCCAGCGGCCGCAACAGCCCGGCCTTGATATCGGAGTTGACCAGGAAGGTGTCCTCGTAGACCAGGTCCGGCGCGGTCCGCGGGGAGCGCATCATCTGCTGGATCTTGGTGTAGTAGTCGTTCTCCGACGCCTGGATCGGGACGAGTCTGACCTTCTTGCCGGGGTTGTCCTTCTCGAACTGCTTCGCCACGAGGCGGATGTAGTCGTCCCGGACCGTGACCTTGCTGTTGGTGTCCTTGATGAAGGCGATCTTGACGGTGTTGCCGTCGCTCCCGGACCCGCTGCCGCAGGCGGTGAGCGTGCCGGCGGCCACGACGGCGGCGGCGAGAAGAATCAGCGGGGCGGTGGGGCGCACGGCACGACCTCCAGCGACGAACCACGGTCAACACACCACGGTCAACCAACCACGGCGTACTGCCCGCTGAAAGTAAGTCACCGCTCACAGTGGGTCAATGGCCCGACCAGCGATAGCGCAATTCGGGGCGGCCGACCTGGCCGTACTGCGGGGCGCGGGCGGCCCGGCCGCTCTCGACGAGATGCTCCAGATAGCGGCGCGCGGTGATCCGGGAGATGCCCACGTCGGTGGCCGCCTCGGTCGCCGTCAGCCCGCTCTCGGCGGCCCGCAGCACATCGGTCACCGCCCGCAGGGTGGCCGCGGTCAGCCCCTTGGGCAGCGCGGCCGGGCGCGGTGAGCGCAGTGCGGCGATCGCCCGGTCCACCTCGTCCTGCCCACTGGCCTCCCCGGTGGTGGCGCGGAACTCGGCGTAGCGGGTGAGCCGGTCGCGCAGTGTCGCGAAGGTGAACGGCTTCAGCACGTACTGCACCACGCCGAGCGAGACGCCCTCGCGCACCCTCGCCAGATCGCGGGCGGAGGTGACCGCGATGATGTCGGCGGTGTGGCCGGCCGCGCGCAGCGTCCGCACCAGCTGGAGCCCGTGGCCGTCGGGCAGATAGAGGTCGAGCAGCAGCAGATCGACGGCGTGCTGTTCCAGGTGGCGGCGGGCGTCGCCGCCGGAGTGCACGGTGCCGGAGACGGTGAAGCCGGGCACCCGCCCGACGTACAGGGCGTGCGCGGCGGCGGCCACCGGGTCGTCCTCGACGACCAGGACCCGGATGTCGGAGGGGGTCACCCGGCACTTCCTCTCGTGGCCGCACGGGCTTTCGCGGCCGTAGGGACCGGACCGGCCGCCTCGCCGGCGCCGGCTGACGCCGTGGGCGGGGCCGTCATGCCGTCGCCTCCGCCCGCAGTGGCAACCGTACGGTGAACCGCGCGCCGCCCTCCGCCGCCCGGTCGAGCGTGAGGGTGCCGCCGTTGCGCCGTACGGCCTGCCGGACCAGGGCGAGGCCCAGCCCGCGGCCCCGCGCCAACGGGCCGGTCCCGCTCTGCTTGGTGCTCCAGCCCCGCCGGAAGATCTCCTCGGCGGCCTCCGCGGCCACCCCCGGCCCGTTGTCCGCCACCCGCAGCAGCAGCTCGCCCTCGGCCGCCCGCGCGGTGACCCGCACCCGCGGCGGCTCGATGGCGCCGTGCTCCTGGGTCGGGGCCGCGGCGTCGATGGCGTTGTCGAGGAGATTGCCCAGCACCGTCACCAGATCGCGGGCCGGCAGCCCGGGCGGCAGCAGCCCGTCGTCGATCCGGCTGTCCGGGGTCAGCGTCAGCTCGACGCCGCGTTCATTGGCCTGTGCCGCCTTGCCGAGCAGCAGCGCGGCGAGCACCGGCTCGGCGACCGCGCCGACGACCTGGTCGGTCAGCGCCTGCGCCAGCTCCAGCTCCGCGGTGGCGAACTCCACGGCCTCCTCGGCACGCCCCAGTTCGATCAGCGAAACCACCGTGTGCAGCCGGTTGGCGGCCTCGTGCGCCTGCGAGCGCAGCGCCTCGGTGAAGCCGCGCACCGAGTCCAACTCGCCGGACAGCGCCTGGAGTTCGGTGTGGTCGCGGAGGGTGACCACACTGCCGCGGTGCTCGCCGCCGGAGACCGGTGCGGAGTTGACGACCAGCACCCGCTCGCTGGTCAGATGCAGTTCGTCGACCCGCGGACCGGGCGAGCGCAGCACCTCGGTCAGCGGCTCCGGCAGCCCCAGATCGGTGACGAGCCGGCCCACCGCATCACCGGACAGCCCCAGCAACTCCCGTCCGCCGTCGTTGATCAGGGCGACCCTGCGCTGCCCGTCGAGCATCAGCAGCCCCTCGCGTACGGCGTGCAGCGCGGCCTGGTGGTAGTCGTGCATCCGGCTGAGCTCCTGGGCGTTCATCCCATGGGTGTGCCGCCGGAGCCGGGCATTGATCACATACGTGCCCAGCCCGCCGAGCGCGAGTGCCGCCGAGGCCACCCCGACCAGCGCGAGCACCTGGTCACGCAGCTGCTGACTGATCGTCTTGATGGTGATCCCGGAGCTGACCAGCGCCGTGATCCGGCCGCCGCGCCGTGCGTCACGGACCGGCGCCACCACCCGTACGGACGGGCCGAGCACGCCCATATGCGTCTCGGGGAAGATCTTGCCGTGCAGCGCCGGGCCGATGTGCCCCAGGTACTTCTTGCCGATCGCGGACGGCTCCGGGTGCGTCCAGCGCGTCCCGTCCGGGGCCATCACCACCACGAAGTCGACGCCCGCGTCGCGCCGCAGCCGCTCGGTGTACGGCTGGAGCGCGGCCGTCGGGTTCTTGGTACGGGCCGCCGCCACCACGGCCGGGGAGTCGGCGACGGCGGTGGCCGCCGCGGTCGCCTGCCGCCGCGCGGTCTCCTCCGCCTGCCGGCCGGCGCTGACGTACGCGAAGACGGCGCAGCCCGCCACGACCACCGCCACCAGCACCACCTGCATGGCGAAGAGCTGCCCGGCGAGGCTGCGGGGGCCGCGCAGCCGGCGGGGCCGCCGGGGTCGGGGGAGTCGCATACAGAACAGTCTGCACGGTCAGTTTCACGTGAACGAAATGTACGTAAGGGTGACGGGCGCCACAGCGGCGTGCATAGTCGCCGGGACTTGTTGTGTCGCAGAGCCGCAGAGCCGCAGATCAGCGCACAGCCGTAGACCCGAGGAGGCAGCCGTGGCTGCACAGACCCCGCCGTCCGGGGCAACCACCAAGGAGACCGTGCCGGTAAAGCGGGACCGGACCCACTTCCTTTACATCGCCGTCATCGGGGCGGTGCTGCTCGGCATCGTCGTGGGCTTCGCCGCCCCGGGTGTCGCCGTCGAGCTCAAGCCGCTCGGCACCGGGTTCGTGAACCTGATCAAGATGATGATTTCGCCGGTCATCTTCTGCACCATCGTGCTGGGCGTCGGCTCGGTCCGTAAGGCCGCCAAGGTCGGCGCGGTGGGCGGACTGGCCCTCGGCTACTTCATGGTGATGTCCACCGTCGCGCTGGCCATCGGCCTGGTCGTCGGCAACATCCTGGAGCCCGGCTCCGGTCTGCACCTGACCGAGACCGTGCGGCACGCGGGCCAGGCCCAGACCGAGGGCGGCGGCGAGTCCCTGCCCGAGTTCCTGCTCGGCATGATCCCCAAGACGCTGGTCTCCGCCTTCACCGAGGGCGAGGTGCTGCAGACGCTGCTGGTGGCGCTGCTGGTCGGCTTCGCGCTTCAGGCGCTGGGCTCGGCGGGCGAGCCGGTGCTGCGCGGTGTCGGGCACCTCCAGAAGCTGGTCTTCCGGGTGCTCTCCATGATCATGTGGGCGGCGCCGGTGGGTGCCTTCGGCGCCATAGCGGCGGTGGTCGGCGAGACCGGACTGGACGCGCTGAAGTCGCTGGCCATCATCATGGTCGGCTTCTACACCACCTGCCTGCTGTTCGTGATCGTGGTGCTCGGCGCGCTGCTCCGGCTGTGCGCCGGCGTCAGCATCTTCCAGCTGCTGAAGTACCTGGCGCGCGAATTCCTGCTGATCCTGTCCACCTCCTCCTCGGAGTCGGCGCTGCCCCGGCTGATCGCGAAGATGGAGCACCTGGGCGTCAGCAAGCCGGTGGTCGGCATCACCGTCCCGACCGGCTACAGCTTCAACCTCGACGGCACCGCCATCTACCTGACGATGTCCTCGCTGTTCGTGGCCGAGGCGATGGGCAAGCCGCTCGCGCTCGGCCAGCAGATCTCGCTGCTGGTCTTCATGATCATCGCGTCGAAGGGTGCGGCGGGCGTCACCGGCGCCGGCCTGGCCACGCTGGCCGGCGGACTGCAGTCGCACCGGCCCGAACTGGTCGACGGCGTCGGGCTGATCGTCGGTATCGACCGCTTCATGAGCGAGGCGCGCGCCCTGACCAACTTCGCGGGCAACGCGGTCGCCACGGTCCTGATCGGCACCTGGACCAAGGAGATCGACAAGGCCCGGGTGACGGAGGTGCTCGCCGGCCGGGTGCCGTTCGACGAGAAGACGCTGGTCGACGACGCGCACGGCGAGCCGCCGGCCGCGCAGATCATCGAGCCGCGCGACGGCGGGGCGGCGAAGACGTCCGCCAAGGTCTGATTCCTCAGGCCCCGGGCCGCGTAGGAGGGGAGAAGGGGCGGGTGCCGGATCCGGCATCCGCCCCTTCGGCGTACCCGGGGGTGAAGCTGCTCTTCATGCCGCTCTGACCTGCTGCTTTCCCCGCCGGGGGTCGATTGTCAGTGCCCCCTGGCACCATGCAGATGACGGGGAAAACGCCGCCGGCCGGGGCCGGTTGCGCAGGGGGTACGAGCATGTGAGGAGCCAGGTATGGGGACGTGGAGGACGGTTGGGTTCGGCGGGGACTCGGGGTCGTTCTGAGGCGGGGCATGGCGGGGGCGGCGCCGGTCGATGCCGCGGCGGACGGAGCAGGATCCGACAAGCACGCGCCGTAAGGGCTCAGGCCGGTCGCAGCCAGAGGGTGGCCAGCGGCGGGAGGACGAGGGCGAGGGAGGCGGAGCGTCCGTTCCAGGGGGTCGGTTCGGCCTTGAGGAGGTCGGGGTTGGCGACGCCGCTGCCGCCGTAGCGCGGATCGTCGGTGTTGAGGATCTCGCGCCAGGCGGGGATGTGGTCGGGGACGCCGAGCCGGTAGGCGTGGCGTACGACGGGGGAGAAGTTGGTGACCGCGATCAGGGGTGAGCCGTCGGCAGCGAAGCGCAGGAAGGAGAAGACGTTGTCCTCGCTCGCATCGCCGTCGATCCAGGAGAAGCCGGCCGGATCGGTGTCGCGTTCCCACAGCGCGGGCGTGGCGGTGTAACGACGGTTCAGCTCGCGTACGAGATCGCGTACGCCCCGGTGGTCCGGCTCGGCCTCGTAGGACGGGTCGAGCAGCCACCAGTCCGGGCCATGGCTCTCCGCCCACTCCGCGCCCTGGGCGAACTCCTGCCCCATGAAGAGGAGTTGCTTGCCGGGGTGGGCCCACATGAATCCGAGGTACGCCCGGTGGTTGGCGCGCTGCTGCCACCAGTCACCGGGCATCTTCGACACCAGCGCGCGCTTGCCGTGCACGACCTCGTCGTGCGAGATCGGCAGCACATAGTTCTCGGAGTAGGCGTAGATCATGGAGAAGGTCATCTCACCGTGGTGGTACTTACGGTGCACCGGCTCCTTGGAGACATAGCCGAGGGAGTCGTGCATCCAGCCCATGTTCCACTTCAGCCCGAAGCCCAGACCGCCGAAACCGCCGGGCCCGACGTGATGGGTGGCGCGGGTGACACCGTCCCAGGCCGTGGACTCCTCGGCGATGGTGACGACACCGGGACAGCGGCGGTAGACCGTCGCATTCATCTCCTGGAGGAAGGCGACCGCATCGAGGTTCTCCCGGCCGCCGTTGACGTTCGGGGTCCAGCCGCCGTCCTCACGCGAGTAGTCGAGATAGAGCATCGAGGCGACCGCGTCCACGCGCAGCCCGTCGATATGGAACTCCGCGCACCAGTACACGGCGTTGGCGACCAGGAAGTTACGCACCTCGGTGCGGCCGTAGTCGAATTCCAGGGTGCCCCAGTCCGGGTGCGCGGCCCGTGCCGGGTCCTGGTGCTCGTACAGCGGGCGGCCGTCGAACTCCGCCAGCGCCCAGTCGTCGCGCGGGAAGTGCGCGGGGACCCAGTCCATCAGCACCCCGATGCCGGCCCGGTGCAGCGCGTCGACCAGGAACCTGAAGTCGTCCGGGGTGCCCATCCTGGCGGTGGGCGCGTAGAACCCGGTCACCTGATAGCCCCAGGAGCCGCCGAAGGGATGCTCGGAGACCGGCATGAACTCGACGTGGGTGAAGCCCAGGTCCTTGACGTAGGAGGGGAGTTGAGCGGCCAGCTGGCGGTAGGTGAGACCAGGGCGCCAGGAGGCGAGGTGCACCTCGTAGACGGAGAACGGCGCCTCGTGCACCGGACGCTCACCGCGCCGGGCCATCCAGCCGTCGTCCTGCCAGCGGTGGTGCGACGCGTCCACGATCGAGGCGGTGGCGGGCGGGCACTCGGTCCGCCGGGCCATCGGGTCGGCGCGTACGGTCCTGGAGCCGTCCGGCCGGGTGATCTCGAACTTGTACAGCTCGCCCTCGCCGATGCCCGGGAGGAAGAGCTCCCAGACGCCGGAGGAGCCCAGCGAGCGCATCGGGTGGCCGGTGCCGTCCCAGCAGTTGAAGTTGCCGACGACCCGGACGCCCTGCGCGTTGGGCGCCCAGAGCGTGAAACGGGTGCCGGTCACCCCCTGGTGGTCCATGGTCCGTGCGCCGAGCGCCTGCCACAGCTGCTCGTGGCGGCCCTCGGCGAACAGATGCAGATCCATCTCGCCGAGCGCGGGCAGAAAGCGATAGGGGTCCCGCACGGTCACGGTGGACTGGCCGTAGTCGACCAGCAGCTCGTAGTCCGGGACGGTGTGCAGCGGCAGGATCCCGGCGAACAGCCCGTCGCCCTCGGGGTGCAGGTCGGCGCGGAGCCCCGGCGCCAGGACGGTGACGCCCTGCGCACAGGGCCGCAGCACCCGGATGAGCAGCCCGCCGCGCACGGGATGCGCACCGAGCAGCCCGTGCGGGTCGTGGTGGGCGCCGCCCAGCAGCCGGCCGCGGTCCTCGTCGGACAGCGGGGCGGCGGCCCGGACCCCGTGGCCCCCGGGCCTCGGCCTCGCCGTGGGGGGCGGGGCCGCGG
>NZ_QUAC01000105.1 GCF_003389455.1 Streptomyces inhibens
CCGGGGTCAGCGCCGGCGGCCAGTGACGGGCCGGCGGTACGGGCCCGAGCAGCGCCGCCACCCGGCGCGGCACCGGCCCCGGCTCGGGCGCCGCGAACTGCGCCAGCTCCGGATACGGAGCGCCCCGCGCGATCAGCGCCGCCTTGCCGACGGCACGGGCGGTCAGCCGCCGGTCGCCCACCACCCGCGCCGCCTCCTCGTCCGCCCAGCGCTCGGTGGCGAAGGTGACCGCCGAACGCAGCGGCAGCAGCAGTGGATTGACACAGCCGGCCAGGCGTACGGCCAGCAGATAGCGGTGGTGACGGCAGTTCAGGTGGGCCCGCTCGTGGGCGAAGAGGGCGTGCCGCTCATCGCCGTCCAGGCTGCGCAGCATCCCGCGGGAGACCGCGATCCGGCCGGGTCTGGCAGGGCGGCCGGGGCGGGCCGGGGTGCCGGGCACGGCGTAGGCGTACGGATCGTCGTCCGGCAGCACCGCGGGGTCGGCGCCGGCCGGCAGCCCGTCCAGCGCGCGGTGCGTACGGGCCCGGATACGGCGGTGGCGGCGCAGCGCGGCGCCGCACACGGTGAGCGCGGCGGCCAGCAAGGGAATCGCGGCGGCGCCGGCGACCTCGGCGTAGGGCACCGCGGCCCGCACCTCCGGGTCCGACCATCCGTCGGGCAGCGGATTGCCGGGCAGCTGGGCGGTGCCGACGACCATCAGCAGCGCCAGACAGAGCGTGCTGCACAGGCCGAGGACGGCGGCGAGCAGGGTCAGCAGACGGGTGGTGACGCGCGGGTGGAGGTGCTGCTCCGCGAGCCGGGCGATCGGCAGCGCGGTGAGCGGCAGGACGAGCGGCAGGAACACGAAGACGCCCACCGGTCAGCCTCCGCGTGCTTCGTCCGAGGGGTGGTGCCGGCCGGGGTCCGGGTCCGTGGTGGGCGCCTCGGCGGTGGCCGGGCCGTCGGCCGGGGCGGATGCGTCGGGCGTCGCGGGATCGTCGGCGGTGGCGCGGTCGAGGAGGGCGCGCAGCAGCTGCTCGTCGTGCGCCGAGAGCGCCGAGACAAAGCTGGTCAGTACGGCGTCCCGGTCCGGTTCGCCGTCCAGGACGCGGCGCATCCGCAGGGCGGCGAGACCGGCCTCGTCGGCGGCCGGGGTCCAGACGTAGGCGCGGCCGGACCGCTCGCGGGTGACCGCCTGCTTGGCGTGCAGCCGGGACAGGATCGTCATCACGGTCGTGTACGCGAGGTCGCCGCCGAGCCGTTCCTGCACCCAGGCGGCGGTGGCCGGTCCCGGGGAGTGGTGCAGCGCGGCCAGTACCTGGGCCTCCAGCTGGCCCTGCCCGCGCCGGCGGGCGCGCTCCCGTCCGGAGCCGCCGAACGAATCACCCAGCGCCTTGCCGAAGGACTTCCCGCCCATGCCGTCGCCTCCCGTCGCCCCGGGTGTCCCGCTGGCCGGGACGTCGGGGCATCTTACTGAGTTGGCCGGATCCGGGCGCTCGTACGCCCCACCCGCGTCCTGGTGCCGCCAACCCCCGGCACTCTACTTCTACACTCCTGTAGATTTTGGCCCGACCACGGAACGCAGGCAACACCTGGAGGAACGCCATGGGAGTCTCGCTGGGCAAGGGCGGCAACGTCTCTTTGTCGAAGGAAGCGCCCGGACTGTCCGCGGTCACGGTCGGCCTCGGCTGGGACGTACGGACCACGACGGGTGCGGACTACGACCTGGACGCCAGCGCGCTGCTGTGCACCGAGGCGGGCAAGGTCGCCTCGGACGCGCACTTCGTCTTCTACAACAACCTCACCAGCCCCGACGGCTCGGTGCAGCACACCGGCGACAACCTGACCGGTGAGGGCGAGGGCGACGACGAGTCCCTCAACGTCACGCTGTCGGACGTGCCCGCCGAGATCGCGAAGATCGCCTTCCCGGTCTCCATCCATGACGCGGAGGCCCGGGGGCAGAGTTTCGGCCAGGTCCGCAACGCCTTCATCCGCGTCGTCAACCAGGCGGACGGGGTGGAGCTGGCCCGCTACGACCTGAGCGAGGACGCCTCGACCGAGACCGCGATGGTCTTCGGTGAGCTCTACCGGCACGGCGCGGAGTGGAAGTTCCGTGCGGTGGGCCAGGGCTACGCGTCCGGCCTGGCGGGCATCGCGGCGGACTTCGGCGTCAACGTCTGAGAGGCGCGACGCCGGGACGGACGGGTCGTTCGGCGGGGACAGGGGAGGGGGCGGGCGCCGCTCCCTCCCCTGTCCCCGCCGTAGAATCTACAGCCTTGTAGAAGTCGGCTGCCCGCGACCTCCGCGAAGACGGCCCGCACGGCACCCCCGCCCATGGCCCTCATCCGCGCCCCCCATAACCCCCTTTAGAAGGATTTGCCGGGCCGACGCGGGGTACCTTGGAAGCACCGGAACACCGAGGGATTCGGTGAGGTGAGCTCCATGCAGACTCTGTTGACCGTGGCTGTGCTGCTGGCGCTGGTCGCGCTGGGGGCGCTGTTCATCGCCCGGGTCAATGCCCAGGGGGCCGGACGGATGGCCAGCCACCGGTACGCGGACTGGAAGCAGTCGCTGCGGCAGCGGATGCACAAGCGGCCGAGTGGCGGAGCCCACCCCGGACCGCATGTAGCCGGCCCACCACCGCCCTCCGATAAGGCGGGCAACGACCTGTGACGTCCACCGCCCGCCCCGTCCCGTCGGCCCAGGACTACGACGGGACCTCACCGTTCCCCGACGACGGCGCCGAGACCCCGTCGAGCGGCGGACGGCGGATGTATGTCACCGTGACCGGCATCATCGTCGTCGCCCCCTTCGTCGGCCTGGCCATCGCCATCCCGCTCCTCTGGGGCAGCGTCGTCCACCTCACCGACCTGGTCCTCCTGGCCGTCTTCTACGTCATCAGCGGCCTCGGCGTCACCGTCGGCTTCCACCGCGGCCTCACCCACGGCAGCTACACCGCCACCCCCGCGTTGCGCATCGCGCTCGCCATCGCCGGCTCGCTCAGCTTCCAGGGCGATGTCATCGACTGGGTCGCCACCCACCGCCGCCACCACGCCTTCACCGACCGCCCCGGTGATCCGCACTCCCCCTACCGCTACGGCACCAGCCTGCGCGGCCAGCTGCGCGGACTGGTGCACTCGCACATCGGCTGGCTGTTCGGCAACGACCCCACCTCGCACCGGCGCTATGCGCCCGATCTGCTCGCCGACCGCGGAATCCGCGCGGTGGACCGGGCGTTCCCCGCGCTGTGTCTGCTCACGCTCGCGCTGCCGTTCGCGCTGGGGTGGGCCCTCGGCGGCTCCTGGGTCACCGCGCTCACCGCCCTGCTGTGGGCGGGGTTCATCCGGATCGCGCTGCTGCACCACGTCACCTGGAGCGTCAATTCGCTCTGCCATGTCATCGGTGAGCGGCCGTTCCGCACCCGGCGCCACGACCGGGCGACCAATCTGTGGCCGCTGGCCCTGCTCTCGTTCGGCGAGAGCTGGCACAACCTGCACCACGCCGATCCGACCTGCGCGCGGCACGGCGTCGACCGCGGTCAGATCGATGTGTCCGCCGCCGTCATCCGGCTCTTCGAACGCCTCGGCTGGGTCCGGGATGTGCGCTGGCCCGACCCCGCCCGGGTAGCGGCCCGCCGCATCAGGAGCACCGCATGACCACCGCCTCCGGGAACCACCCCCACCCGGCCAACCCCCGGCACCACGACCCGCCGCCCGTCGCGCGCCTGACCATCGCACCGCACACCGATACCGTGCGGCGCATAGACGGTGTCTGGTGGCCGCACTCGGCCGATCTGCTGACCGAACTCCCCGAGCTGCTGACCGCGTTGCCCTTCGACTGGCCGCGGATCACCCACGCCACGGTGAACGGCGCGACCTGGCCCGCCCTCCCCGCCCATATCCTCGTCGCCGGCCACGTCGTCCGCCTTCGCAGAACCACCGGCCGCCCCGGCCCCGACACCCTCTGCCTGGTCTCCCCCGGCAACGGCCGCTGGGACCTGCTGATCATCCCGCCCGACACCCCCGAGCCCGAGGCCGTCCGCATGATGGCCGAGATGGCCCGCACGGGCGAGCTGACGCCGGCCTGAGCAGATCCGTTGCCGAACGGATCAGTTGCCGAAGGGATCCCTTGCCGAACGGATCCTTTGCCGAACGGTCGACCCACCGTCGCTCCAGGTCGGATAACTTCCAGGCATCCCTTGAACCTGATGCGCGGGCCCCTTCTGCAGAACGGAAGAAGCCCGTGGAGAGGCATGCCATGAAGTGCGTGATCAGCAGCACCGTCACGCCGGAGTCGCGCACCTCCTCGATCAGCCGCCAGGTGTCCCGGCGGGCTCGCGGATCGAGCCCGGTGGTCAGCTCGTCGAGCACCACCACCCGCGGACTGCCGATCAGGGCAAGTGCGATGAACAGCCGCTGCTTCTGGCCGCCGGAGAGCTTGCCGAAGCGGGCGGAGAGCCGGTCGTCGAGGCCGAGACGCTCGGCGAGCTGCCGCCAGTCGGCCGGGCGCGCATAGCAGGCGGAGTAGAGCTCAAGCGCTTCCCGCACGGTGAGTTTGGCCTGTAGCTCGCTCTCCTGAAGCTGGGAGCCCAGGATCTGGGTGACCCGGTCGTGGTCGGCGACCGGATCGAGCCCGCCCACCCGGACCGTCCCGCCGTCCGGGACCCGGAGGCCCTCAAGGCATTCGACGGTCGTCGTCTTGCCGGCGCCGTTCGGGCCGAGTACGCCGAAGATCTCCCCTTCCTGTACGGCGAAGGAGACCCCGTCGACCACGGCCCGGCCCCCGTAGACCTTGCGCAGCCCGCTGACTTCGATGATTGGCATAACTCGAGAATCCGCCCGGCGCACCCGGTGGCACATCGCCCATCGCGCTCGGAACGGCATCAACCGATCGGTTGATCGGGGCCTACGACCCGCCGCCGACCTGCCGCTCGCGGGCGGCGGCTACTGCGTACGGGTGGTGTTCATCGGAAGAACGCCGATCCGGGGGCGTCGGTCCATGAATCCTCCCATTGCGTACTCATCATAAGAAAACGCAACAGAAGCGGCGCAACGTAAGCGATATCTGCGGAGCGCGGCAACTGAGGCGGTGCAACGGACGTACACGCAATGGCAGTACGCGAACGACAACAGCCACAACAGCCACAACAGCAGTAGACACAACGGATCTCTCGGGGAGATCCCGATCGAAAGAGAGGGACCATGGCTGCGACCAAGGTCATGAAGTTCTGGGCGGTATGCCTTGCCATGCTCGGCAAGCTGCTGGCATCACTGGGCGTCTCCGCGGCGGCGTCGGCCGCGCGCCGGGATGCCGCACTGTACGAGCGGACCCTGGGCAATGGGAACGCGGGCACCGAGGGCCCGGGTGCCGATGCCAGGGAGGCGGTGCGCCGCGCCGCGCCGGATCCTGATGCAGAGGCACCGACCCGTTCCGTGCCCCCGGCGCGCACCGTGCCCGCGCCGCGCGGCGTACCGCAGTACGGCCAATCCGCGTCCGTCCGGCGGATGTTCGCCCGGCCGGAGCTGCCGCCGACGATCAAGCAGCGCATCAGCGCCGAGGCGCACGGTTCCTCGCCCGGGCTGCGCAGCCGCCGCGCCCGCGCCACGGAGCCGCTGCACACCGGCACCGACGTGGACACCCGCCCGGCGGTCATCCCGGCGGCCCGCCGCCGTGCGGACACCGCCCGCGCCTTCTGAGCGGCCGCAGCAGCGGACGTGCGTTGCCCGAAGCGGAAACAGATGTGTTCCACGTGAAACGGACACCGGATGTTCCACGTGAAACAGCCGAGAAGCGAACAGCCGAGACGTGAACTGGACGAGACGTGAACCGGACGAGACGTGACCAGCCGCAGAAATGAATCAGCCGCAGACGTGAACCACGCAGGACACCCGCACCACGCAGGACACCCGCACCACCCTCAGACCTGAACCACCGTAATACCCCCGGAGTTCTACCGCCCGGCCCCCAACCGGGGCACCGGTCCCGGACCCACTCCCAGCTCCAGCCCCAGCTGTGCACGCAACGCCCGTGTGTCCGGCTTTCCATTGGCGGTGAGCGGGAAGTGGCCGACGACATGGACCGCGTTGGGCTGTTCGTACTCCGCCAGGTGCTCGGCGAGCCGCCGGCGCCAGGTGAGCGGGGCCTCGCCCTCGGGGTCCGCGACCACGAAGTGCAGTGCGCTGCCGCGGCGTTGGTCCTCGACCGCCAGTACCTTGACCGGCCGGCCACAGGCCTCGGCGCGGCGCTCCAGGCTCTCGGGGTAGAGCGTGAAGCCCAGCCGGTGCACGGCCTGATTGCGCCCCACCACGCGTACGGTGCCTTCGGCATCGACGCTGCCCAGGTCCGCCGTCGGATACCAGGCGTCCGGATCGACGGGCGTCAGCGAGCCGTCCTCCTGGAGGTAGCCGGCCATCAGCCCGGGGGAGCGCACCTCGATGCCGCCGAGCTCGCCGGGGTCGGCAGCCGTGCCGTCGGGGCGCATGACGCGTAGCCGTACGCCGGGCAGGGGGCGCCCGCAGCCGTGCGGTGTATCGGGGGTGGCCAGTGCAACATTGCCGAGTTCGGTCAGACCGTAGCCGTCCAGGAGTGGGCGGCCCATTGTCGTGTGGAAGGACTCGGCCAGCGGGGCGGGCAGCGGCGCGCCGCCCACGCCCCAGATGCGTACGCCCGCGAGCCCGGCGCGTACCTCCGGGCGGCGGCGCACCACGCCGAGGAGCGAGTGGTACGTGGACGGGGCGGCGTCCACGGCGGTGGCACCGTGCGCCGCGGCCTGGCCTACGGCCGCGTCGAGCCGCTGGTAAGGGGTGACCAGCAGGGTGCAGCGGGCCAGCCACCACAGCAGGATGACGGAGAGCCCGTACTGGTGGGAGAAGGGCAGCAGGGGCGCGAGAACGTCGTCCTGGCGGTAGCCCATGGCCTGGATGGTGCGCAGCGAGTTGTCGAGCACGGCGCGGCCGGGCTTGACGATGCCCTTGGGGCGCCCGGTGGTGCCCGAGGACCACAGGACGAGCGCGTCGGGGCGGTGGAACCAGCGGGACAGGTCGACTTCGGCGGGCGGTGGCGGTGCGGCGTCCGCGGCCAGGCGGGGGTAGTGGATGACGCGCCGGTCGGGGATGCCGGGGAAGCCGCTGGCGCGGTCGGCGGCGGTGACCAGCCAGCGGGCGTGGGCCTGGTGGGCGGCCGCGGTGGCGTCGGCGGCGGGGAGCCGGTGGTCGAGCGGGATGAGCGAGGTGTCCAGCTGCATCAGGGCCAGCAGCGTCAGGACGTAGTCGACGCTGTTGTCGCCCTGGACCAGGACCCGGTCACCGGCGCGGATGCCGAGGTCGTGCAGGGCGTGTGCGGTGGTCTGCACCCGGCGGCCGAGGGCCGGTCCGTCGAGGTGGCCGGTGTCGCCGAGCGGGGCCGACGTGCCGTCGACGAGCCGGGCGGTGGCGACCGGAGGGGCGAAGGTGTCGGTCATGGTTGCTCCGATCCCAAGGGGGCGAGGGGGCGCCGGGCCGGCCGCGGCGCGGTGGCCGGGCACAGCAGCGAGGAGGTGGTGGTGGCCACCCAGGAGCCGTCCAGGTCCCGGAACTCGCAGTCGAGAGTGAGGAGTTGGCGGCCGGCGAGGGTGGTGGCGCCGGCGATCCGGACGGTGGCGTGGAGGGTGTCGCCGGCGTGTGCGGGGCGGGCGTGGCGCAGCGTCTGGGAGCGGTGCACGGCGCCCTCGGTACCGGCGAAGCCGGGCTGGAGACGCAGGAGTTGGTCCTCGGCGTCGGCGGCGAGGGTGGCGAGGTAGGTGGGCGGGGCGATGGTGTCCGGGTGGCCGAGGGCGCGGGCGGCGGCCGGGTCGCGGTACGCGGGGTGGGGGTCGCCGAGCGCGGCGGCGAAGGCGGCGATCCGCGCCCGGTCGAGGGTGTACGGGCCGCAGCGGAGGGTGCTGGGCGGCGCGGGCGTGCTCGGCGGCATGCCCGGCGCCGGTCTCTCCGTCATCGCCGGTCAGTCGCCGATCATGTGATGGCCGCCGTCCGCGTGCACGATCTCGCCGGTGGTGGCGGGCAGCCAGTCGGACAGCAGGGCCACGCAGGTACGGGCGACGGGGTCGGCGTCCTGCGGGTCCCAGCCGAGCGGGGCGCGGGTCGCCCAGCTCTTCTCGAAGGACGGGCCATCGCCGCCGATACCGCGGGCGGCCAGGGTGCGCAGCGGTCCGGCCGCGACGAGATTGGCCCGGATGCCCTGGCCGCCGAGGTCGCGCGCCAGATAGCGGGAGCAGGCCTCCAGCCCCGCCTTGGCGACGCCCATCCAGTCGTAGCCGGGCCAGGCGCGGGAGGCGTCGAAGTCCACGCCGACGACGGAGGATCCGGGGCGCAGCAGGGGGCGGCAGGCCATGGTCAGCGCCACCAGGGAGTACGTCGAGGTGTGCAGGGCGGCGGACACATCGCGCCACGGTGCCGTCAGGAAGCCGCCGTCCAGGCAGTTCGCGGGGGCGTTGGCGACGGAGTGGAGTACGCCGTCGAGCCCGTCGAGGTGTGCGCCCAACCGGTCGGCGAGGGTGGTGAGCTGGTCTTCGTCGGTGACGTCCAGCTCCACGACGGGGGGCTCTTCCGGCAGCCGCCGGGCGAGCCGGGCGACCAGGCTCGGCCGGCCGTACGCGGTGAGGACGATCTTTGCCCCTTGTTCCTGGGCGAGCCGCGCCACCGCGTAGGCGATCGAGCTTTCGGTGATCACGCCGGTGATGACCAGCTGCTTTCCGTCGAGCAGACCGCTCATGCGGTTCCTCCGTCTGACTCATCCTCGACTCCAGAGTCACCGAACATAACTCAGAAGCATTGTCCTGGCTTGGTCTTGAAAGACCGTCGTTGACAACCTATCGGACCTCCAGTTGACTGGAATAGTCAAGTATAGTCAAAACAGTGACTCGGATGTCACGGAGGTTTGGATGCCGCGCTGGAGGCCACACCCCGTGGCCCGGTGCCGAGCGCTGCGAGAAGCGGCAGTGGCCGGCGCAGGCCACCGAACCCGAGCCGGACCGCGCCGACTTCGACCTGCTCGCCCCGATCCCCACCGGCGCGCCCGGCGAGCGTGACCATCCCGCTGATGACGGGCGTCAAGGCACCGACTTCACCGCGCCGCAGGCCCCGCGAGTGCCGCACCCACCCCGCACGGCCGCCGGACCCCGCATTCGACCCGTACCACCCCCCACTCAAAGAGAGGTGACCCGTCATGACCGTCATGACCCGCGAAGAGATCGTTGCTCAACTCGCCGAGATCCTTAACGAGGTGGCCGGCGTGCTGCCGTCCGAGGTGACCGAGGAGAAGTCCCTGGTCGAGGAGTTGGACGTGGACTCCCTCGCGATGGCCGAGGTCATCGTCGTCGCCGAGGAGCGCTTCGGCGTCGCGCTGCCCGAAGAGGAGATGAAGGACATGCGTAGAGTTTTGGACATTGTGCTCAGGGTGGAGAAGCAGCTGGCGTCCTGAGGCCGGCCCCCGACCGGTGTGCTCCTGGCGGGCCGCACTGTCCGGCAGGAGCACACCCACCCAAGGGATTTGAATAACGGTCAGATTCTGCACAACGGCAGATCAACCAGCGCTCAAGTCGCTGTCGACCGGCGAGCGCCGCAGCGCGCCGGGGCCCAACTTGGCGAAATCTGGTAATGCGTTGCAGTAAACCAAAGTTGATTTTCGGTCGTCGCTTGTTGACGCAGGCATAGACCAGGGTTACCTTGAGGATCTCCGGAGGGTAAATCAAATCGACTCAGTGCACTGCTTTCTCGGATGTGACCGGTCCGCGGAAAGGAGACATGGTGCGAGGGGATCTATGCGGGGGGACGAGCCCTTCTGTGGCGCGCATTTACTCAACCATGACGGCCCGGCCAACGCGCCTCAGCAGGAGGAGAGTTGGGACCCGTCCCGCTCATCCGAATTAGCCGACGGGCGTTTGCATATTTTCTCGCCCACTGTCGGCGACATTCGAGAAGCCACCTGTTTGACGGCCTTTCTCGGCGAGTTACTGCATTGTTCCCCGCGCGATATTCCGTTGACCCGTGACGGCTTCGGCCGGCCGGTGTTCACCGAACCGCCCGCCGCCACCGGCCGGCCCGCGGGCACCCGCCTCGGCCTCGGCATCGGCGCGGACGCGGGCCGGCAGTTCCTGGCCGTGGCCCGGGACCTCCCCGTGGCCCTGTCCGTCCACACCGTCCCGCAGGGGCCGGTCGGCGAACTGCTGCTTCCCTTCACGCCGTTGGAGCGCAGATACGTACAAGAGGCCCCGGCGGACCGGCGGGCACACCGGCTGGCCCAGCTGTGGACCCGTAAGGAAGCGGCCCTGCGGCTGACCGGACGGGGCGGGCTGGCGGTCGCCGACGAGATCGACGCGCTGAGCGAGGCGCGGGACGGCAAGGTCGTGATCCCCGCTTCGCCGACACACCCCGGCGGCATCGCCTACGTACGCGATCTGCCCGCCGGTCCGCGAACGGTGGCCAGCGCGGCGACCTCCGCCCCGGTACCCGGGGTACGGATCTGGCACCTGAACTCCCTTGGCACGCAAGCCGATACGCAAGCCGATACGCAAGCCGGAACACAAGCCGAGAGGTAGGCCGGTACGCATCCCGGGACACAAGCCGGTGGCCAGGCCGGTACGCCCCCCGGGGCACAGGCCCATACGCCCGCGCCCCATACGCCCGCGCCGCGGACGACGGACGCCGCTACGGCATGAGCACGGCGTGCGGGTCCGGACCCTCGCCGCCGCGGCCGCCGGCGCTCAGCTCGCGCCAGCTCTCCAGCGCCAGCCGGAAGGCTCCCACCTTCTCGTAGCCCTCGGCGGCCAGCTTGAAGTCGGCCTCCGCGGCCTCCTCGTCACCGCCCGCGCGATGGGCCCGGGCCAGATGGAGCAGACAGCGGGCACGGTCGAGCGGTGACAGTTCGCCGGCGTCGAGGTCGATCGCGGTGGCGTGGTCGGTGGCCGCCATCCGGTCGTTGTGGCGCAGCGCCGCGGCCGTCTCCAGGAGGGCCAGCCAGGTCCTGCCGGACGGGGTGTCGACCAGCGCGGCGGCCTGCCGGGCGCGCGCCAGCAGGGCGTCGGCGTCGTCGGCCGGGCCCGAGGCGAGCGCCAGCAGCGTACGGGCGCGGGCCAGCCGCAGCCGTAGCCGTACGCCGTCCGTCGCGGCGAGCAGCTGCTCCGCCTCGGCCAGCAGCTCCAGCGCCCGGTCCGGATGCCCGCCGAGATACTGCGCACCGGCCGCGGCCCACAGGGCACCGGCCCGCAGTTCGCCGGCCGGCAGCGGCGCGACCTCGGTGAGCAGCTCCGCGCCGAGCTGCTCGGCACGGCTCCACTCCCCGCTGTCGACGGACACGGACAGCAGCGCCACCTGGGCCTGTGCCCGCTCCGGACGGCCGGGCTCCAGCTCGCCGGTGACCCGGACCGCCTCCTCGGCGAAGCGGACGCCGTCCGACAGCCGGCCCGCGGCGCGCAGCAGTTGGGCGAGCTCGATGGCGACCCGGGCGTGCAGCACGGGCGCGGAGCGGGTGAGCGGGTCGTCGAGCAGCCGGCGCAGCGCCGCTTCGTGGCGGGCCGGGTCGTCGAGCCGGCCGAGGACGGTGGCCAGCTCCCAGCGCGCCTCCCAGCGCACCTCGTCCTGATCGGCGCCGCCGGACTGCTCCACCACGGACTCCAGCTGGCGCAGCGCCGCCGGCCAGTCACCGGCCAGCTGGCTGGCGCGGGCCGCCACCAACTGGCCGACCAGGTCGAGGCGCTGGGTCAGCCGGTCGCCGGGGCGGTCGGTGGCGCACAGCGCCTCGACCGTCGTGCCGAGCCGTTCCGCGATGGACCGGGCGATCTTGGCGCTCGGGATTCTGCGGCCGTTCTCGACCAGCGAGACATAGCTGGGGGAGAGATCGTCCCCGGCGAGATCCCCCTGGGACAGACCCTGAGCGCGCCGGACCTCCCGCACTCGCTTCCCGAAAGCAGGCTGCTCAATCGTCAAGAAAATCGCTCGCAGGTGAGTTGGGCGGACGGACGGTGACGGGGTGGGACGGCTGCGGACGGATGGAACGTGATGGCGGCGAGTCTACTCATCGGTCGTCCGTGCGGGGGTGCCTGTGGACGACTTCCCCCCGGCTGCAGAGTCATTTTTTGTCACTTGCGGAGGTAGATATTCCCCTTGCCGGCGCACGGGCGTTGCGACAGCTGAGAGGGCGCCTCGACGGCTGTGTGCAGGGAAGAGTGGGCGCCCGGCGGGTGGCGTGGAGCGGCCCGGTGTGGTGTTGCTTGTCATATCGGCCAGTCGAGTGCAATGACTTTACTTGACAATAAATGACACTTGGCTGACGCTGACCCTCCATGGACTACGCCCCGAGGAGGGACATATGAGCTCCGCTCCCGCATGGCCGACCGTGGCCGCCGAGCCGGAGGACAGCATCGACAGCCGACGTGCGGCGGCCTTGCACAGGGTCCGGGACTTTCTGGTGAACGACGCCGGTACCGTGCACGAGCTGCTGTGCGAGATCTCCACCCATCGCGCCGCGCGCTACGAGATCGAGTCGACCGTCGCCACCCTCGACGGGGCCCTGGACGAGGTGGCCGCCCACCGGCCCGGCCGGGTCCCCCGGCTGGCCGCCTTCATGCCGTCGAACGTCATCCTCTACTCCTACGCCCTCTACCTCCTGGTGCCCGCCCTCTACACCGACCGGCTGGTGTTCCGCCCCTCCAGCCGCGTCAAGGACCAGATGCGCCGGCTGCACACCCTGCTCGCCGAGCAGCACGGTCTGCCCATCACCCTCTCCGGCGCCAGCCAGCGGGAATTCCTGCAGGAGCAGGTCCTCCCCGCCGACGTCGTGGTCTTCACGGGCGCCTACGCCAACGCCGAACAGATCCGCCCCCAGCTCTCCCCCGGGCAGCTGTTCCTCTTCCTCGGCTCCGGCGTCAACCCGTTCGTCGTCGCCCCCGGCGCCGATGTCGAGCAGGCGGCCCGCGACGCGATCGCCATTCGGGTACTGAACACCGGCCAGGACTGCCTGGGCCCGGACCTGTTCAGCGTCCATGAGTCGCTGCTCGCCCCGTTCGTCGACGCCCTGGTCAGCGAGGTGAAGGGGATGCGCTACGGCCCGTACACCGACCCGGACGCCGACTACGGGCCGATCTTCTACGAGAGCGCGCTGGAGGACGGCGCACAGTTCCTCGCCCGCAACCGCGGCGGCATCGTGCACGGCGGGCATGTCGACTTCCGCACCCGCCGGCTCGACCCCACCGTCGTCGTCGGCGAGGACGTCACCCCGCGCACCCACGTACCGGAATTCTTCGCCCCGATCTTCAATGTCGCCGGCTACCGCGACNCGCGCACCCACGTACCGGAATTCTTCGCCCCGATCTTCAATGTCGCCGGCTACCGCGACCAGGACGCCCTCGCCGCGACCCTCACCACCGGCATGTTCACCGAACGCGCCCTGGGCTCCAGCGTCTACGGCCACGCCCCCGGCCTCGTCGAGGCGCTGCGCCGGCGGACCACCGTCACCCTCGACACCACCCTGCTGTCCATCGACGACGGCAACGCCCCGTTCGGCGGGTACGGCCGGATGGCCAACTACATCTCCGACGGCCGGGAGGTGCGCGCCGAGCCCGTACTGATCTCCAAGGCCGTCGCCGCCCACCGCCCGGGAGCCGGCCGATGACCACATACACCCACCCCACCGCCTGGGCCGCGATCGCCGACCACCTCCACCACCTCGGCAGCGAGGTGGTGTTCGGGCTGCCCGGCGACGATATGGCGCTGCTCGGCGAGCTGGAGCGGTCCGACACCACCGTGGTGCTCTGCCGGGACCAGCGCAACGCCGTGTTCATGGCCACCGGGTACGCACTGGCCGCCGGCCGGCCCGGGGTGTGCGTGATCGGCAAGGGCCCGGCGCTGACCAACGCGCTCACCGGCGTCCTGGAGGCGCGGTCCGCCGCCGCACCGCTGATCCTGATCGCCGACGGCACCCGGCTCGACCGGCTCGGCACCGGCGCCTTCCAGGAGCTGGACCAGCTCACCGCGATCCGCCCGTACGTGAAGTGGGCGGCCCGCGTCGACCACGCCGACCGGCTGCCCGGCGCCCTGGAGAAGGCCGCCGCGCTCGCCGTCAACGGCACCCCGGGGCCGGTCTACCTGGAGCTCGCCGAGCAGATCGCGGCCGAGCCGGTCACCCGCACCGGGCCCTGGCGGCCGGCCGCGCCCCAGCGGCCGGCCCCCGACCAGGACGCGCTCGCGGCCACC
>NZ_QUAC01000103.1 GCF_003389455.1 Streptomyces inhibens
GAAGAACCTCGCCACCGAACCGGGACCGGCCGGCGACCCACGCTCGGCCGGCACCGCGCTGCTCACCGCCGGCCCCGCCCTCCCCGACGCCTCGGGCGGCGCCTCAGGCGCCCTGTACGGCGCGCTGCTCGCCGAAACCGGCGCCGTCCTGGTCAAGGCCGGGGCGGGCGGCGGCGGTTGCCGCAGCGCGCTGTTCGCGGACGCCGCTGACGCCGCTGACGCCGACCAGCGGGCCGCCGCCGTCACCGATCGGCTCACCCCGGCCCGCGGCCGTGCGGCCCGTATGGGAGCGCCGGGTTACGGCCATCCGGACGCCGGCGCGGTCTCCCTCGCGCTGATCCTCACGGCGGCCGGCGAGACCCTCGGCTGAGCGCCGGCCCCCGGGCCGGACACGCTGAGCGCCGGCTCCCGGGCCGGACACGCTGAGCGCCGGCTCCCGGGCCGGACACGCTGAGCGCCGGCACGAGGCCGGACACGACGAAGGCCCCCGCACCTGACCGGTGAGGGGGCCTTTCGTCATACGGCGCGAGCGGGCACGGGGAGCCCGTACGCGTCCTAGCGCAGGCGGGCCATCAGCGCGTGCTCCACGAGCGTGATGAGCGCGCTCTTGGCCTCGCTGCGGTGCCGCGCGTCGGTGATGATGATCGGCGCGTCCGGGCCGATCTGCAGCGCCTCACGCACCTCGTCCGGCGTGTAGGGCTGGTGTCCGTCAAAGCCGTTGAGGGCGATGACGAACGGCAGGCCGCTGTTCTCGAAGTAGTCGACCGCGGGGAAGCAGTCGGCGAGCCGGCGGGTGTCGACCAGCACCACGGCGCCGATCGCGCCGCGGACCAGGTCGTCCCACATGAACCAGAAACGGTCCTGACCGGGCGTACCGAACAGGTACAGGATCAGGTCCTGGTCCAGGGTGATACGGCCGAAGTCCATCGCCACGGTCGTGGTCGTCTTGTCCGGCGCGTGCGTGAGGTCGTCGATCCCCGCCGAGGCGGAGGTCATCACGGCTTCGGTACGCAGCGGATTGATCTCTGAGACGGCCCCGACGAACGTGGTCTTGCCCACGCCGAAGCCGCCCGCCACCACGATCTTCGCGGAGGTGGTGGAGCGGGCTGCACCGCTAGAGCTTGCGAAGTCCACTGAGCACCCTTTCGAGCAGTGTCACATCTGGCTGTCCGCCGGCGGTCTCGTCCCCGCCGGGCTGATGGATGGCGACAAGTCCGGCCTCCGCCAGGTCGGCGACAAGGATCCGGGCGACGCCGAGGGGGATGGAGAGAAGCGCGGAGATCTCGGCAACTGACTTGATCTCACGGCAGAGGTGGCAGATGCGCTGGTGCTCCGGCAGCTGGCCCTGCAGCTTGGAGGGGTCGGCGGTCGTGCTGACCAGTGCCTCGATGGCGAGCTGGTAGCGCGGCCTGGTCCGGCCTCCGGTCATGGCGTACGGGCGCACGAGCGAGTTGTTGCTGCCGCCGGTGGGGGCGGGCTCGGGCGCGCGCCGCTGCGGCTGTACCGGCTGGATGCGCGGTGCCTGCGGCTGGTCGTACACCGACGGCTCGTACGGCTGGGAGTCGTACGGCCGGGGCTGTTGCTGCTGGGGGCGCTGTGGCTGCGGCGGCTGGAGCCGCTGCGGCCGACGGCTCGGCGCAGACGGGAAGTTGAAGCGGTTGTTATGGGTCTCGCCCTGCGGCCCGGACTCCTGCCCGGAACCATACGGGTATCCGCTCGGGGGCGTTGCCATGTCTCCTCCTCCAACTTGCCTGTCTGACGCCGGTCACGCCACCGAACCATAAGGCTCGGTGGCGGGAAACGCACTGCCTGTCTGTTAGTTGAGAAGGCTGCCCTGCAGTTCGGCGCGCAGGTCGGGCGTCAGGACGCTACCCGCACGGTCGACCAGCAGAGCCATCTCGTAACCGACGAGGCCGATGTCGCACTCGGGGTGCGCGAGAACGGCCAGCGACGATCCGTCGGAGACGGACATGAGGAAGAGGAAGCCACGCTCCATCTCCACCACGGTCTGGTTGACGCTCCCGCCCTCGAAGATGCGGGACGCGCCCGAGGTCAGCGAGGTCAGCCCGGAGGCCACCGCCGCCAACTGATCGGCTCTGTCACGAGGGAAGCCCTCGGACATCGCGAGAAGGAGTCCGTCGGCGGAGACCACGACCGTGTGGGACACCCCAGGGGTGTTGTCCACGAAGTTGGTGATCAACCAGTTCAGATTCTGCGCCGCCTGGCTCATCGGGCTCACACTAACGCTCCTGATCGTAGGTGCTGCCGGGGCCGAAGCCCTGTTGGTCATTCTGGGGGACCCCGGAGGGGTCCGTGCCGGCGTTGCGTCCCTGCTGGACACCGCGGCGCAGGTTGCTCAGCCTGCCGCGGACGTCCTCCGGGGCGCGGGAGACCTGAGGGCCGCCCTGTGGGGTCTGCTCCGCGGCGCCCTCGACCAGGTTGGCCTTGGGCACCCGCCGGGGGAGGCCGGAAGAGGTGACTCCGCCCGCCTTCGGCTCGCGCAGCCGTTCCGCCCGCTCCCAGCGCTCGTCGTTGGAGCTGCGCCAGTCCGAGCCGTCCTGGCCGGTCTCCGGCGCGCTCCGCTGCTGTTGCACCTGCGGTGCCTGCTGGTCGCGGCCTCCGCGGCGCGGAAGGCCGGCGTCCGTCAGCGAGGGGGCGTCGCTCGGTGTGGGGCCCGGACGCTCGAATGGTACGCGCTCAGGAGCGCCAGCGGGAGCGGCAGTTGTATTCCGGTCGGATTCCGCTTCGGTCCCGAAGTAGCCCTCGAACGAGGGGCGTTCGGCCCATTCGTCCGGCTGTGCCGCTTCGTGGGAGACATAGGGCTGCTGGCCCGTGGTCTCCGAGAAGCCCAGATCGCCGAATGCCTGGCTGCCGTGGGAGCGGTCGTCGTAGAGCGGCTGATCAGCTTCCGCATATCCCTGGGCGGGGTAGCCCTGGTAGCCGCCGTCGGCCGGTGCCTCGTCCCGGAAGAACGGATGCTCACCGCCCTGCCCGGCCGGCTGATCACCCACCGCCTGGGCCTCCAGGGCTGCCCGGCGCTCCTCGCGGAGCATCGAGCGGCCCATCATGTCCAGCTCCGCGGCGTCGCCCGACCGGCCGTAGCGGCTGTCGTCGAAGCCCAGCTCGGCGGCGGTGCGCTGGTGGCTCTCGTACGACGCGTGCTCATGCTCCGGCACGATCCGCGAGACCGTGAAGTCGTCCTCGTACTGCTCCTCGCCGCCACCACCGTGGGTGATCGCCTCGGGCAGCATGACCAGGGACGTGGTGCCGGCCTGCTCGCCGGAGGGGCGCAGCTGCACCCGGATCCCGTGCCGGTCGGCCAGCCGGCCGACCACGAACAGGCCCATGCGCTGAGAGATCGCGGCATCCACGCTCGGCGGGTTGGCCAGCTTGTGGTTGATGTCCGCGAAGTCCTCGGGGGTCAGCCCGATGCCCTTGTCGTGGATCTCGATCATCACCCGGCCGTCGGGCAGCCGGGTCGCGGCGACCCGCACCTTGGTCTGCGGGGAGGAGAACGTGGTGGCGTTCTCCAGCAGCTCCGACAGCAGGTGCACGAGGTCGGTCACGGCGGTGCCGTGGATCTCGCTCTCGGGGACGCCGGTGAGTTCTATTCGCTCGTACGACTCGACCTCGGAGGTCGCCGCCCGCAGGACGTCGACCAGCGGCACCGGCTGGTTCCAGCGGCGGCCGGGCTCCTCGCCCGCGAGGATGAGGAGGTTCTCGCCGTTGCGCCGCATACGGGTGGCGAGGTGGTCGAGCCGGAAGAGGCTCTCCAGCTGGTCCGGGTCCGCCTCGTTGTTCTCCAGGTCGGTGATCAGCTCCAGCTGGCGCTCGATCAGACCCTGGTTACGGCTGGAGAGGTTGGTGAAGATCGCGTTGACGTTGCCCCGCAGCAGGGCCTGCTCGGCGGCGAGCCGGACGGCCTCACGGTGCACCTGGTCGAAGGCGCGGGCGACCTCGCCGATCTCGTCGGTGGTGGAGATCGGGATGGGCGTCACGCGGGTGTCGACCCGGCCCGGGTCCGTCCGCGAGAGCTGGTCGACCAGCATCGGCAGCCGCTGCTCGGCGATGCCGAAGGCGGCGGTGCGCAGGGCGCGCATGTTGCGGCTCATCCGGCGGGCCATCATGCCGGCCACCAGGAACGCGGCGATCAGCGCGGCCACCACGATGCCGGAGTCGACGAAGGTGGACTGCCGGGCGTCCTCGGCGATCTGCGCCGCCTCGTTCACCGCCTTGTCCGCCAGGTCCTTCTCGATGGACCGGTACATGTCGAACTTGCCGGTCGCGGCCGCGAAGTAGATGTCGGAGGTGACGCCCCGCACGCTCAGCGCCTCCGGCGCCGCGCCGGTGGCGATCAGGGCGGACATCTGGTCGATCGACGGCGGGGTGCGGAACGGCTGGCCCGCGGCCTGCGCCTGCTCCTTCGCCTGTGCGACCTTCTGCTGCGCGGCCTTCTTGAGCGCCGCGGCGTCGTCCTTCAGCCGCTGGACGTCCTCGGGCGTACCGCCGGAGGTGTACTCGCCGATGGCGATGCCCTCCAGGTAGCGGTACGACGCGAAGGCGGTCAGCTGGAGCTTGTGCTCCTTGCCGCCCTGCGGGGACGCCGGGTCGACCAGGAGGTGGGTGCCGATGGAGCGCTGCAGCGACTCGGCGGCCTTGGCCAGCGCGACCGCGTAGACGGTACGGCCGTAGGAGGTGATGTTGCCGGTGCCCAGGCCCAGTTCGTTGGCGAACTCCATCAGCGGGTGCTGGATCTCGACGTAACCCTCTTCGGTCTGCACACCGCGCAGCTTGGAGGTGTAGGCGGCCTGGCGCAGCTGCTCCAGCTTGGGCTCGGTCTTCTCGAACGCCGCGAGCCGGCGCTTGAGGCCCGGCTTGTCGGGTATCGCCTTGGCGGCCTCGTGGAACTTGTCCCCGGCGGCGTCGGTGGCGTCCCGCGCCTGCTGGACGACCGGGTCGTCCTTCTTGCCCTTGAGCAGCGGCGCCGCGGTGCGGTCACGCTCGTCGATGAGGGCGGTGCTGTAGGAAAGCGCGGCGCGCACCAGCTTCGCGGTGTTCTCCGCGTCCTGCGCTTCCTGCCAGGTACCGAACGAGCTGTTCACCCGCAGGCCGCCGAATACCAGGGCGACGAGTACGGGGATCAGCAGAATGGCGTTCAGACGGGTCGCCACGCGCCAGTTGCGCGGGGAGTACTTACCGCCGCTGACCGGAGGCTTCGCGACCGTGTCTTCGGGCGCGTCGGAAGCCGGTAGGCCACCTCTGGGTGGCGGGGTGAAGTTGCCCCGCCGCGGTTCCTGCGGCTCGGGGCTCGACTTGCTTCGCCTCACTCGACCAACAACCTCTCGGCGCCGGCACTGACCTGCTGTGCCGTTTCTTCTGGGCGTTCCTACTCCGGAGTTCAGCGAATTTCAGCACGTCAGGGCTGTGCGTTCCAAACACTGGACAAAGTCGGAGCGGGCGAAGAAGAGCCTTAGATAAAAGGGGCGTTAAGGGCGAGCCGCGCCAAAAGGCAGGAGAAATGTGAGCGCAGCGAAGCCGGGCATGCGCGCGGGGTGTCGAAAGCCCGCTGATTCACTGTCGAAACGTTATGAAGCAAATTTGTGGGCGTGTCGAAGGACACAGATCCATTGACGGATGGCGGGAACCGGCCCGGGGCAGGGCGGCGCACCGAGCCGCTCACTACTGCCGTACGGCCCGCGCCGGTTGCGGGACGGGCCGTACGCGTCCTAGCGCAGGCGGGCCATCAGCGCGTGCTCCACGAGCGTGATGAGCGCGCTCTTGGCCTCGTTGCGGTGCCGTGCGTCGGTGGTGATGATCGGGGTCCCGGGGCCGATCTGCAGCGCCTCACGGACCTCGTCGGGGGTGTACGGCTGATGCCCCTCGAAGCCGTTGAGGGCGATGACGAACGGCAGGCCGCTGTTCTCGAAGTAGTCGACCGCCGGGAAGCAGTCGGCGAGCCGGCGGGTGTCGACCAGCACCACGGCGCCGATCGCGCCGCGGACCAGGTCGTCCCACATGAACCAGAAGCGGTCCTGACCGGGCGTACCGAACAGGTACAGGATCAGGTCCTGGTCCAGCGTGATCCGGCCGAAGTCCATCGCCACGGTCGTCGTGGTCTTGTCCTGGACGTGGCTGAGGTCGTCGATCCCCGCCGAGGCGGAGGTCATCACGGCCTCCGTACGCAGCGGATTGATCTCCGAGACCGCACCGACGAAGGTGGTCTTGCCCACACCGAAGCCGCCCGCCACCACGATCTTGGCGGACGTCGTGGCGCGGGCCTGGCCCCCGGCGCTGTCAGATCTTGCGAAGTCCACTGAGCACCCTCTCCAGCAAGGTCACGTCCGGCGTGCCACCGGCCTCGCCACTGCCACCGGGCTGGTGGATCGCCACCATCCCGGCCTCTGCCAGGTCCGCGACCAGAATCCGCGCCACACCCAGCGGGATGTGCAGCAGCGCGGAGACCTCGGCGACCGACTTCACCTCGCGGCACAGGTGGCAGATCCGCTGGTGCTCGGGCAGCAGCCCGGGCAGCTGAGAGGGGTCGGCGGTCGTGCTGACCAGCGCCTCGATGGCGAGCTGGTAGCGCGGCCTGGTCCGGCCTCCGGTCATGGCGTACGGGCGCACCAGCGGCTGGTCACCTTCGTTCCCGTACGGCGCTTGGCTGTAGGCGCCGTACGGGTCGGAAGTGGCAGGTGGCGGGGTCATGGGTCCTCCGGACGGGACAGCTGACTGTCGTCGGGTTGGGCCGGTGGGGGGTGCGGCTTGAACGGGTGGTGGGTTGCTGAACGGGGGCGCTGCGGGCGCCTCAGTGCAGCAGGCTGCCCTGGAGTTCGGCGCGCAGGTCGGGCGTCAGCACCGTGCCCGCGCGGTCGACCAGCAGGGCCATCTCGTAGCCGACGAGGCCGATGTCGCACTCGGGGTGCGCCAGGACGGCCAGCGACGATCCGTCGGAGACGGACATGATGAAGAGGAAGCCGCGCTCCATCTCCACCACGGTCTGGTTGACGGTCCCGCCCTCGAAGATGCGGGACGCGCCGGAGGTCAGCGAGGTCAGCCCGGAGGCCACCGCTGCCAACTGGTCGGCACGGTCGCGGGGAAAGCCCTCGGACATCGCGAGGAGCAGTCCGTCCGCGGAGACCACCACCGTGTGGGACACCCCGGGGGTGTTGTCCACGAAGTTGGTGATCAACCAGTTCAGATTCTGCGCCGCCTGGCTCATCGGACTCAACTAACGCTCCTGCTGGTGAGTGGGGTCGACAATGCCGTGGTTGCCCGTGGACGATGTCCCGGCCTGCCGGCCTTGCTGGATACCCCGACGAAGATTGGTCAGCCGGCCCCGCACCTCGCTGGGCGCTCGCGAGACCTGTGGACCGCTCTGGGTGGACTGCTGCTGTTGCGCGGTGCCCGCGACGAGGTTCGCCCGCGGGACCCGGCGGGGCAGCCCGGAGGTGGTGATACCGCCGGCTGCGGGCTGACGGATCTGCTCCGCCTGCCGCCAGGTCTCGTCGTTCGGCGAGCTGCGCCACTGCGTGGCTTCGGCCGGCGCGCTGTTGCGGGCGCCGTTGACCGGTGCGTCGGCGCGCGGGGCGCCGTCCTGCGCGGCCCCGCGGCGCGGCATCCGCGGCGCTTCGGCCGGCTCGGC
>NZ_QUAC01000106.1 GCF_003389455.1 Streptomyces inhibens
CCAGGAACCCCGCACCCACGAAGCGCCCCGCACCCCCCGAGAACCCCACCCCCACACCAATCACCCACCCCCGCACACCCCTTGCCCGTATCTGACGCCCCGTCATATCGTCTTCCGCGCCGCGCTTTTCGGCCATGGGTTCCCACCGGGCCCGGGCCCGCACCCCGGCGGCACCCTGTCCGCACTCCGCAAGGAGCACCCCGTGGGAGAGCCGCACCCTTCCGCAGCGCCCAGCCCGCCCGACGACCCACCCGACGACGCATCCGCCGATCCGTCCACCCACCCACCGGCCCTGCGCGCCCGCGCCCTGGCCCGGTCGTTCGGTCGCGGCAGCAAGGCGCTGGCCGCGCTCGGCCCCGTCGACGTCGATATCGCGCCCGGCGAATTCGTCTGCATCGTCGGCCCGTCCGGCTGCGGCAAGTCGACCCTGCTGCGCATCGCCGCCGGCCTGCTGCGCCCCAGTGCGGGCGAGCTGGAACTGCGGGCGAGCGCCGACCGCCCGGCCGCGATGATCTTCCAGGACTACGGCATCTACGACTGGAAGACCGTGCTGGCCAACGTCCGCTTCGGCCTCGACGTCCAGCGCGTGCCCCGTAAGGAGGCCGACGAACGGGCCCGCTCCTGGCTCGCCCGGATGGGGCTGGCCGATTTCGCCGGCGCCTATCCGGCCGCCCTCTCCGGCGGGATGCGCCAGCGCGTCGCCATCGCCCGCGCGCTCGCCGTGGAGCCCGAGATCCTGCTGATGGACGAGCCGTTCGCGGCCCTGGACGCCCAGCTGCGCACCATCCTCCAGGACGAGCTGCTCGACCTCACCCAAACCACCCGCACCACCACCCTCTTCATCACCCACAGCCTCGAAGAGGCCCTGGTGCTCGGCGACCGGGTCCTGGTGATGTCCGCCCGGCCCGGCCGGATCATCGCCGAACGCCGCCCGCCCTTCGGCCGCCCGCGCACCGGCGAGGTCCGCGCCACCCCCGAATTCACCGCCCTGAAGGCCGAGTTGTGGCAGCTGCTGCGCGGCGAGGTCGCCGGCCGCGCCGACGCCGGCCCTCCGCACCCGACCACCAAGGGGGCCGTACCGGCATGACCACCACCCTTCACCGGCCCGGCCCCGGCCACGAGGACGGCCGGCCCGCCGCGGCCGACCGCCTCCTCGTCCGCCGCCCCGGCCCCCAGGAGCTCCGCCCCGAACGCACCCACCGCCGCCGGCGCACCCTGGAGATCTCGCTCGCCGTCGCCGTCCCGCTCCTGCTCGTCCTGCTGTGGCAGCTCGCCGCCGACCGGTCCTGGATCGACGACCGCATCTACCCCGCCCCGTCCACGATCCTGGCCGACGGCTGGGACCGCGCGCTGGCCGGCGACCTGTGGCCGGATGTGTGGGCCACCCTCCAGCGGGTGCTGGCCGGCTATGCCATCGGGACCGTCACCGGCTATCTCCTGGGCCTGCTGATGGGCTCCCTGCACCTCGTACGGGCCGCCCTCGAACCGCTCCTCGACGCCCTGTACGTCGTCCCCAAGCTGGCCCTGCTGCCGGTCTTCCTCAACATGTTCGGGCTCGGCGAGGGCCCGCAGGTCGCGCTCGTCGCCGCCACCGTGTTCTTCTTCGTCTGGATCTCGACCATGGCGGCCGTACTGTCGATCCCCTCGGGGCACCGCGACGCCGGCCAGGTCTTCGGCGCGAGCCCCTGGCAGATGTTCCGGCACGTCCTGCTGCCCGCCTCGCTGCCCGCCGTCCTGGTGGGCGCCCGGATCGCCGCGGGCGTGGCCGTCCTGGTGATCGTCGCCTCGGAGCAGATCGCCGCCACCGACGGCCTGGGCCATCTGATCTTCGACTCCCGTGCCCTGTTCCAGAACGACGTGATGTTCGTCGGCATCGTCTGTGTGGCCGTCCTCGGCGTGCTCTTCTCCGAGCTGGTGCGGCTGGCCGGGCGCTACCTCACCCCCTGGGCACCCCGCGACCGCGGCCGCGCCCAGAGCTGACCCACCGCCCCCTGCGTCCTCCAGGACGCCGCCTTGCACGGAGGTCCCATGCGCCCCCGCACCACCGCCGTCGCCATGATCGTCGCAGCGCTCGCCCTCAGTGCGGGCTGCGCCGCCGAACAGGACCGCGCCGCCTCCGCCGCGCCGCGCGCCATCAAGCCCGTAGCGGGCTGCGGCAAGGCCTCCTGGACCGACCCCGCCGACCTCGCCCCGGGCCGCACACCGGCCCGCTGCGACAAGGGCGCCCCGGCCCCCCGCCCCCTCACGAAGCACCGCACGCTCACCGTCGCCACCGGCACCCTCAACGCCGAGTACGTGGCCCCGCTGCGCCTGGCCATCGCCAAGGGCGAGTTCAAGAAGGAGGGCCTGGACGTCCAGCTGAAGGTCCTGCCCACCCCGGAGGCGCTGCCGCTGCTGGCCAAGGGCGATCTGGACGCCCTGTGGGCGGCCCCCGAGGCCGCCGTCGTCAACGGCGTCAACGGCGGCTTCGACATCCGCTGGGTGGCCGGCAACTTCTCCCCCGACCCAAGGTCCAAAAGCGGCCTGTGGGTGCGCCTGAAGAACGGGGAGAGCGCCACATCGGCGTCCCTCAGGGGATCGAGGATGGGCACCATGATCGGCAAGGGCTCCGTGATCATGTACCCGATGGACCGGACCTTCACCGCGCACCACGCCGATATGGACTCCGTCACCTTCCAGCAGCTCGGCTCCTCCGACGTGCTGACCGCCCTGACCGGCGGCGGGGTCGACTCCGCCTGGCTGCTCGACCCGGTCTGGCGGCGGGTCGACGGCGACAGGAGGTATGCGTTCCTCGGCGGCCAGCCCCAGGGCGAACCGCTCGGCGGGGCGCTGTACGGCCCGAATCTGCTCCAGCGGGACCCGGACGCCGGCGTCGCCTTCCTGCGCGCCTACATCCGCACCGTCAACACCTACTTCGCCGGCGACTACAAGGCCGACCCGGCGTTCGTCGCGGAGCTGGCGAAGCTGCTGAAGGTCGACGCGAAGATCCTGACCTCGGTGCCGTCGCTCCGGATGGACTGGGAGATCAGAAAGGGCACTGCGGCCCGGCTCCAGAGGGCCTACCGCGACGCCGGCGTCACCAAGGGGGACCCGCTGCCGGAGAACAGGCTCGTCGACCGTGCCCTGTACGCGGAGGCGGTCGGCCACCGGCCGTGAGGCCTGGGTACGGCACGACGAAGGCCCGGATTCCTGAGAATCCGGGCCTTCGTCTTTGAGTAGCGGGGACAGGATTTGAACCTGCGACCTCTGGGTTATGAGCCCAGCGAGCTACCGAGCTGCTCCACCCCGCGTCGTTGTGCCCTTACTCTAACCCTGGGCCGACGACCAGCGCAAATCCCTTCCCCACAGGGCCCAGGGCCGGGGCTTGCGGACCCCATCCCCGGGCCCCGGTGTGCCTGCCGCGCGCTAGGCGCTGAGCTCCTCCTGGAGCGCCGTACGCAGCCGTGCCGCGCGCTCCGCCACCTCCGGCGGGCCCATC
Organism: Streptomyces inhibens; assembly: GCF_003389455.1. Lineage (GTDB taxonomy): Bacteria > Actinomycetota > Actinomycetes > Streptomycetales > Streptomycetaceae > Streptomyces > Streptomyces inhibens. The sequence goes on from NZ_QUAC01000106.1 coordinate 3,479, forward strand.
TCGACGGCGCGCGCACACCAGGTCTGCGCCTCGGCGAGCGCACCGCGCCGGGCGGCGAGCAGCGCCAGCCGCAGAGCCGCCCGGCCGTGCCCGCCCTCGGCGGCCCGCTGCCACCACAGGGCCGCCTCGGGGAGGCTGCCCTCGCGGGCCAGCAGCAGCCCGAGGTTGAAGGCGCCGTTGCGGCTGCCGGCCTCGGCCGCCGCGCGGTACCACTCGGCGGCTTCCACGGCATCCCCGCGGGCCGCCGCGAACATGCCGACCCGGACCTGGGCGCGGCGGTGACCCTGCCGCGCGGCCCGCTCGTACCACTGCGTGCTCTCGTCGTCCGCCGTCCGCTCGCTGTCCGGCACACCTTCGCCCGCCGCCGCGGCCCTGCGGTCCAGGAGGTCCGCGAGCCGGAAGGCCGCCTCGGCGCTGCCGCCGCCGGCCGCACAGCGCAGATTGCGCTCCGCGTCCTGCAGCTCACCGTCCCGCAGCTGCACGATGGCGACCTGCAGCGCCGCCTCGGTGTGCCCGGCCGCGGCCGCCCGCTCGTACCAGGCGTGCGCCGTACGCTCCGCACCGCGCCCGGCGAAGAGAATCCCGAGGTTGAACGCGGCATCCACGCTGCCCGCCTCGGCCGCCTTGGAGAACCACGGCTCGGCCCCCGAGGCGTCGCCTCGCTGGAGCAGCAGGATGGCCAGCGCGTTGGCGGCCTCGCGGTGCCCGGCGTAGGCGGCCCGGCGGTACCACTGCTCACCGCGCCCGGGCCGGCCCTGCTCGGCGCACAACAGCCCGATGTTGTAGGCGCCGTTGACGTCCCCGGCGTCCAGCGCGGCGCGGTACCAGCGCTCGGCGGTCTGCAGTTCGCCGCGGTCGGCGTGGAGCGCGCCCAGCGCATTGGCAGCGTTGCCATCGCCGTCCTGGGCGGCGCGCCGCCACCACTCCGCGGCGCTCTCCTCGTCGCCGGCGTCCCGCAGGAGGTAGCCCAGCGCACAGGCGGCGCGCGCCTNGCGCTCTCCTCGTCGCCGGCGTCCCGCAGGAGGTAGCCCAGCGCACAGGCGGCGCGCGCCTCGCCGTCCTTGGCGGCGGACAGGTACCAGCGGCCCGCCTCCTGGATGTCACCGCGGTCCTCCAGGAGGGCGCCCAGTTGCAGCGCGGCCCGCCGGTGGCCACGCGCGGCGGCCTGGCGGTACCACTGTTCGGCCTCCGCCTGCTGGGTCAGCTCGCCGTACGCGGCCTTGCGGTCCGCGTCGCGGCCGTCCTCGATGAGCCGGGCGAGGCGGTACGCGGCCTCGCGGTGGCCGCGCTCGGCTGCGGTCCGGAACCAGCGCTCGGCGCCGATGTCGCCGCGGTGCTCCAGCAGGTCGGCGAGGGCGTAGGCGCCCAGGCAGTGGCCGGACTCGGCGGACTGGCGCAGCCAGTACTCGGCGGCCGGCTCGTCGCCGCGCTCGCGGTAGTGCCGGCCGAGGGCGTGCGCGGCGGCGGCGGAACCGGCGACGGCGGCGATGCGCCACCAGCCGCCCGCCTCGTCCGCGTAGCCACGCTGGTGGAGCAGGACGCCGAGGTTGTTGGCCGCGGCACGGTCACCGGCGGCGGCCGCGGAGCGCAGATGCGGCTCGGCACCGTCGAGGTCGCCGCGGCGCAGCAGCATCGCGCCGAGGGCGCTCATGGCGGCGGTGTCGCCCGCCTCGGCGGCACGGCGGTGGCCGCACTCGCTCACGGCATCGGACGCTTCGGCGGCCTCCGCGGCCTCCATCGCGTCCATCTGCAGCTCGGGTTCGCGCCCGTCGTCGGGCGCATGTACAAAACGGTCCGTCTCCAACAACCTTGCCTTGTCCCCCATAAGCCCCATCGTCGCATCACCTGTAACCCGCGTACACCTGGTATACCGCAGCCAGTGAGGTCACTTCAGCGGTTTGTCGACTTCCCGACACGACGACTTGTCAAACTCAAGCACACAGGTTCCCTACATTCCCCCGCACGACCCGGCTTCGGCCAGGATCGACCCGAACGCATGACGAAGGCCCGGATCCTTGAGGATCCAGGCCTTCGGCTTTCCGTAGCGGGGACAGGATTTGAACCTGCGACCTCTGGGTTATGAGCCCAGCGAGCTACCGAGCTGCTCCACCCCGCGTCGTTGTGTCCTCAACCTATCACGGCACCGGGCCGGCCCCGCACCGACGCAGCCCTGCGGCCGCCGGTTCGCACCGACGGCCGCAGGGATCCGGACATCCGCCGGAGCGGCTCAGCCGCCCGGCTTACCGCCCTTCTCGGACGCCTTGGCGGCCCGGTCCAGCGCCGCCTTGAGCTTCTTCTGGGCCTCGCCGTAGGCGCCCCAGTCACCCGAAACGCGCGCCTTCTCGCCGTCCTCGTACGCCTTCTGGGCGTCGGACAGCGCCTGCTGCACCGTCTGGTTGGACGGCGGCTGCTGACCGGTGTCACCGCCGCCCGGCGGCTTCTCCGTGCCCGTACTGGGCGCCTTCTTGCCGAAGACCACATCCAGCGCGTCCTTGAGGGAGTCCTCCAGGACGGGCTTGTTGTCGCCGTAGCTGACCAACACCTTCTTCAGCAAGGGGTAGTTGGTGTTGGCACCGCGCAGATACACCGGTTCGACGTAGAGCAGTCCGCCGTCCAGTGGCACGGTCAGCAGATTGCCGTACTCGATCTCCGAGTCGCCGAGCTTCTTGAGGATGTTGAGCTCATTGGCGATGTTCGGATCGGAGTTGAACTTCGACTGCACCAGCTGTGGGCCGGGCACCGGTGTCTGCGACGGCAGTTTCAGCAGTCTGATCTTGCCGTAGTCGCTGCTGGTCGCATTGGCGTCGACCGCCATGAACGCGCCGAGGTTGTCGCGCTTGTTGGGCGTGAAGGTGGTCGTCAGCGAGAAGGACTGGTCCTTCTGGTCCGGCATCTTCATGCTCAGGTAGTACGGCGGTACGGCGTTGCCCGACTTGGTCGTCGGGTCGTTCGGGATCTGCCAGCGCTCGGAGCCGGTGTAGAAGGTCCCCGGGTCCGTGACGTGGTACGTGGTCAGCAGCTGGCGCTGCACCTTGAAGAGGTCCTGCGGGTAGCGCAGGTGCTCCCGCAGCGACGGGCTTATGGCGCTCTTCTTCTCGACCGTGCCCGGGAACGACTTCATCCAGGTCTTGAGGACCGGGTCCTTCTCGTCCCACTGGTAGAGCTTGACCGAGCCGTCGTAGGCGTCCACCGTCGCCTTGACGGAGTTACGGATGTAGTTGACCTGGTTCTGCTGGGCCACCACCGCCCGCTGCCCGTCGGTGAGCGAATCGGCCGTGGTGTCCCCGAGCGTGGTGCGCGAGGCGTACGGATAGCCGTTGCTGGTGGTGTAGGCGTCCACGATCCACTTGATCCGGCCGTCGATGACCGCCGGGTAGGCGTCGCCGTCGATGGTCAGCCACGGGGCGACGGCTTCGACCCGCTCCTTGGGCGTGCGGTTGTACAGGATCCGCGAGCCCTTGCCGATCGCTCCGGAGTAGAGGATCTGCGGCTCCCCGAACGCGACCGCGTACGCGGCACGGTTGACGGGGTTGGAGAGGTTGACTCCGCTGTTGCCCTTGTAGCTGTAGCTCTTCTCGCCGCTGTCGTCGGAGTAGTCCAGCTCCTTCTGCGGACCGCCGACGATGGAGTACTGCGAGGTCTTCTCGCCGTAGTACACCCGCTGCTGGTACCCGGGGAACTGCCCCTTGGCGGGCAGGTCCGACTCGGTGTACTTCGGACCGCCACCGTCGGAGGCCTCGGTGCCCTTCGCGGCGACCGCGCCGTAGCCGTGGGTGTACTTGAAGTGGTCGTTGATCCAGTTGCGCTCGGGGATACCGGCGATGTTCAGCTCGCGCAGACCGATGACGGTGTCCTGCTCGGCACCGTCCTTGTCCTTGTACCGGTCGACGTCGAGGGTGGAGGGGAACTGGTAGTACCCGCGCACCTGCTGCTGTTGCTGGAAGGCCGGCGAGACCACGTTCGGGTCGAGCAGCCGCACGCTGGCCGTGGTGTCGGCGTCGTCGCGCAGCCGCTGGCTGTCGTCCTTGTCGGTGGGCTTGTAATTGCCCTTGTACGGCGTGACCTCGGAGTCCTGGATGTCGTACGCGTCCCGGGTCGCCTTGATGTTCTGCTTGATGTACGGCGCTTCCTTGGCCTGCTCGTTCGGCTGGACCTGGAACTTCTGCACGATCGCCGGATACAGCCCGCCGATGAGGATCGCGGAGAGCACCATCAGGCCGAAGCCGATCACCGGCAGCTGCCAGGTGCGCCGCCAGAGGGTGGCGAAGAACAGCACCGCGCAGATCGCCGCGATGAAGAACAGGATGGTCTTCGCCGGCAGATAGGCGTTGGCGTCGACATAGCGCAGGCCCGTCCAGTTGTCGGCCGACTTCAGGCCGCTGGACTTGACCGCGAGTCCGTACCGGTCGAGCCAGTACGCGATCGCCTTGAGCGAGACGAAGATGCCCAGCAGCACCGACAGATGGCCGGTCGCCGCGGCGGTCGCCCGCGAGCCGGGGCTGGTCAGCCGCAGACCGCCGTAGAGGTAGTGCGTCAGCGCCGCGGCGACCAGACACAGCACCGCTGCGGCGAAGCCGAAGCTCAGCAGAAAGCGGTACCAGGGCAGATCGAACGCGTAGAAGGCGACGTCCTTGCCGAACTGCGGGTCCGTCTTGCCGAACTGCACGCCGTTGACCCACTGGAGCCACGTCTGCCACTCACCGGACGCGGAGGCACCGGCGATCAGGCCGATCACCGCGGTGATCGCGATCAGCGCCCACTTCTTGAACGGGGCGATGCCCATCCGGTAGCGGTCCAGGCTCTGCTGCTCCATGGACATCGCGCTCAGCGGCGGCCGCAGCCGGTGCGCCAGCCAGATGTTGACGCCGACGGCCACGGCCATCAGGACGCCGAAGGAGAAGAACAGACCGATCTTGGTCCACAGGGTGGTGGTGAAGACCGAGGAGTACTTGACCGAGCGATACCAGAGCCAATCGGTCCAAAACCCTGCAAACATCACAAAGAGCATGGCCAATACGGCCAGCACACCCAATGTCATGAGCAGGGTCCGGATCCGCCGCGATGGTCGGCCGACTCTGATCCGTGGCCCTGTCGGGCCTCCGCCGCGGTCCGGCATCTGGAAAGCCAAGGTGCGCACCTCGAAGTTCGCTGTCGTGTGGAGCAGGCCCGGCGATAGTAGGACCCAGTGATGCAACTTACGAAGGCTTTACTCGGTTCCCGATTTCCGGGGTGGACAAGGCACGATGTTGAGCATGACCAACCTCCCCGTTGACGGCACCCCCCTGGCCGCCGACCCGCTGACCCGCGCGGTACTCGAAATCGACGAGTACAGCGCCGGGCTCGGCTGGGATCAGCCCGCCCGACTGTTCGCCCTCGTCGACACCGCCAAGCTGCGCGCGCAGGAGCCCTCGCTCGCCGCCCAGCTCGGTATCGACGACTCCACCACCGCTTCCCTGACCCCCGTCGAACAGGACGAGATCCCGGCGGATGTGCCGCTGGACGAGTTCCTCGCCACCATTGCCTGGCCGGACGCCGTCACCGGCTGCGCGCTGACCGTGGAGCGGCTGATGCTGCCGCCGTCCGCCGAGGACTCCGAGCCCGCGGGCATGGACGAGGCGCAGCTCGCCAAGTGGGTCGCCAAGCACCCGGACCGCCAGGAGGTCCGGATGACGGTGGCCGTGCTGCGGGACGGCTCCCGCGAATCGGCGCTGCGGCTGCGCGAGAAGGACTCCACGTCGGAGGTCCTCACCGGCTCGGCGCTGGTGCCGGGCCTCGCGGACGCGCTCGCCGCGACCTTCGAGGGCTGACGCCGGGGGCCGGGCGCCGGCGTCCGGCCCCATGGATCCGGCCTGGGGCCCATCCGCCCCTGATCCGCCGGACCGCTTCTACGACCGGCCTGCCGGGCTGCAGCTCGGCAGGCCGGCGGTGTCTCCCTTACGGATCTTCTCCAGCGCCTTGACCGCGTCGCCTATGGTTCCGACCTTGACCAGGGTGAGCCCCTGCGGGGTGTCCTTGGCGGCGGTGGCGCAGTTGTCCTTGGGCGTCAGGAAGAACTCCGCGCCCTTGTCGCGGGCACCGACCGTCTTCATCGAAATGCCGCCGATCGGGCCGACGTTGCCCTTGTCGTCGATCGTGCCCGTGCCTGCCACGAACTTGCCGCCCGTCATGTTCCCGGGCGTGAGCTTGTCGACGATGCCCAGCGAGAACATCAGGCCGGCGCTCGGGCCGCCGACATCGGCCAGCTTGACGTCGATGGGGAACGGGAAGATGTGGTCCACCTCGGCCTGGATGCCCACGATGGCGCGGCCGTCGTCCGCCTTCTGCGTGGTGATCGAGACCTGCTTGGCGCCGGCCGTGGGCCGCTTGCCCTGCTTCTCCGCGGCGGCCGCGTCCTTGGCGGGGATGATCGTGAAGACCACCGGCTGACCCGGCTTGTGGCGGGTGACGAGCTTGGCGACGTCACCGGTCCGCTTGACCTCCGTGCCGTCCACCGCCTTGATCACATCACCGGCGTGCAGCCGTCCGTCGGCCGGCTTGTCCTTGACGACGGAACCGACGACGGTCTGGGTGGCGACCGGGATGTGCAGCTGCTGGAGCGCGGCGACCTTGGCGCTCTCCTGGGACTGGCTGAACTCCTCGGCGTTCTCCTGGTCGGCCTGCTCGGCCGTCTGCCCCTCGGGGTAGAGCGTCTTGTGCGGCACCACGGCGTTGTCGTGGTCGAGCCAGCCGTAGACCGCCTCGAAGAGGTTCATGGCGTAGTCGGGGCCCGTGACGCGGACGGTGGTCATGTTGAGGTGACCGGTCGTCGGGTAGGTCTTGTGCCCGGAGATCTGCAGCACCGGCTCGCCGTCGTGCTCACCGAGAGTGTTGACCGTCGGCCCCGGAGACATCTCGGAGTACGGCACGGGGATCAGTACCCCCGCGCAGAGCAGCGCGATCAGCATCAGGGTCGAGGCGAGCAGCGTCGCGGTGCGGCGTGGCATGGAACGACAGTACGGGACGGGTATGACAACCGGCCCGCGGGGCCGTCCGTCCGGGTCCGCACGCCCATCCGTGCGTGGTCGCCGCCTCAGGGGGCGGCGGTTGCGGATGCCTACGGACGGCGAACGTCAGGCCGGGTCCGAGGCGGGGTCGGAAACAGAATGCTCTTTTTCCATCGCCTCACGGAACCGGGCGTAGCCCGCGAGCTCCGCGACGTCCCCCGTCTTGCGGTGTCGCAGGGCCCAACTGCTCCACACCGCGGCAATCAGCCCGGCGCCAACCGGAATCAGCAACCAGAGGAGCGCACCCACAGCGACCTCCCAACCCCTTGTACGACCGCAATCGACCAATAAGCAGATTAACCATCTGACAGGTCAACGCTTACGCCAGGGGGCGGGTTACGCAACCGGAACTCCCCGCACCGCTTCGGCTCCTTGTTCGGAAACCGCCACCGCCGGGTGAAGAAACCCGCGCCCCACGCTAAGAGGCTCCTACCCGCCCTCCCGTCACCCGACCACCACCCCCAGAAGACAGCGCTACGCGCCGACCCACTCTTCTGTTCCGTCAGAGAACGTCTGATGCTTCCAGATGGGCACCTCGTGCTTGAGGTCGTCGATCAGTTTGCGGCAGGCTTCGAACGCCTCGCCCCGGTGCGGGCAGGACACCGCGACGACCACGGCCAGATCTCCGATGCGCAGATCGCCGACCCGGTGGACGGCGGCCAGCGCCCGCACGGGGAAGTCGGCGACGACCTTGTCGGCGATCCGGCGCATCTCCGCCTCGGCGGACGGGTGCGCGGAGTAGCCCAGACCGTCGACGTCGGCGCCGTTGTCGTGCGAGCGGACCGTGCCGACGAACAGGGCCGTGCCGCCGGCCGCCGCGTCGCCCACGGCCGCGAACACCTCGTCCACGGACAGCGCGGTATCGCGGATCTCCAGGAGCCGGATCGGGTCCGCCGCGGCCTGCTCACCGGGGTGGTCGCGGCCGGGGGTCGGTGGGGTGGGCGTGCCAGACATACCCCCATCGTGCCGTACGGGAGGGGCGCCGGGGAATGGCCGTTTCCGCCGGGCGTCCCTGCCGCCGTATGGAGACTCCTCCAGACGGGCCGGCCCGCGCCGCTCAGATGCGGCGGCGGGCCTTCCGGGCGCGCCGCACCAGCGCGGCGGTACCCAGGAGGGCGACGGTCGCACCGGCGGCCCCCGCGGCGGTGGCGTCCTTGCGGCCCAGCCTGCGGCCGGCGACGGTGTGCCGTCCGGCGACCTCCTCCAGGAGCTCGGCGAGCACCTCCTCGTTGGTCCATTGCGGCCGCCAGCCCGCCTCGTGCAGCCGGCTGCCGCTGACCACCCAGGGGTGCATGGTGTACGCGAGGTCCCCGGCGGGCGACGGCGTCAGGCCGATGCGGTGCAGCCGGGCGGCGGCGCCCAGGGCCACCGAGGACGGCAGCTCCATGCGCCGGATGCCGGACAGCTCCTCGACCTCCTCCTGCTCCAGCCAGCCGTCGCAGCCCACCGCCAGCTCACCGTCGACCTTCTCCAGGGCGGCGTACTCCAGGGCGCTGACCAGGTCCTCGACGTGGCAGAACTGCCAGGCGGGGCGGGATCCGGCGACGACCAGGAGGCGGGGCGACTCGAAGTAGCGGGTCAGTGCGGTGTCGGTGCCGCCCACCAGGACGGCGGGGCGCAGCACGGTGACGTTCAGACCGGGGTGCGCACGGGGCGCGCGGTGCGCCAGGTGCTCGATCTCCAGGAGGTCGCCGACACCGGTGGCGTCGGCGGTGGCCCGCAGCTCGGCGTCCTCGGCCAGCGGAACATCGTTGTCGGGCAGCGCCCCGTAGACCATGGCGGAGGTGCACAGCACCACCCGGTGGACGCCGGCGGCCGCGGCGGCGGTGAGCACGGTCTGGGTGCCGCGCACGTTGTAGGCGGTACGGGCCGCGGCGTCGGTCTCCAGGTCGAGGTCGAGCGCGAGGTGGACGACGACGTCCGCGCCGCGCAGTTTGTCGGCGATGGCCGGGTCGCGTACGTCCAGGACGTGCCAGTGTGCCTCGGCGACGTCGCCGCGCCGCTCGTCGATGGCCACCACCTCCTTGACCTCGTCGGATGCGACCAGGGCACGGGTGAGCAGCGCACCGACCCCGGACGCGGCTCCGGTGACGGCGACGACGGGCCGGCGCAGCGGCCGGTCCGTGGCACCGCCTGTGATGTTGCCTGCCTTCTCAAGCGGGGCCGCAGCGTTTCGCGCTGCGCGAACGGTCGGATCTGGGGAACTCACCGGGCGTCTCCAGCGGTTGTCTTCAGTACGGGCGCGTGCTGACGCGTTCGCACCAGGTGACGTCCATCCTGCCGCAGCGACGGGGACAGCGAAGCACCGAGCCCCGAAGCGGCCCGGGTGTCTACGCTGGAGGTGATGTCGGGCAGCCGCCGTCGGCCACCGGGCCGGCGGCCCTACGAGCCGAGGAAACCCGTGAGTGACACCCCATTTGGATTCGGCCTTCCGCCGGAGGAGCCGGAGGACGGCGACAACGGCAAGAAGAAGGGCGGCCAGGGAGGTAGCCAGGGCCCCGCGGACCCGTTCGGGTTCGGCGGCGGGAGCGGCGGCGCGGACAATCCGTTCGCGGCGCTCTTCGGCGGCATGGGCGGCCCTGGCGGCGAAATGAACCCTGGTGACCTGGGAGCCGCCTTCCAGAAGCTCGGCCAGATGCTCTCGTACGAGGGCGGCCCGGTGAACTGGGAGATGGCCAAGGACATCGCGCGGCAGACCGTCGCGCAGGGCGCCGAGGACGGCAGCAAGGACGCGAGCCTGTCGCCGGGTGAGCGCAGTGCGGTCGAGGAGGCCGTGCGGCTGGCGGACCTGTGGCTGGACGGTGTGACGTCGCTGCCGTCGGGCTCCGGCTCGGTGGTGGCCTGGAGCCGCGCCGAGTGGGTCGAGGAGACCCTCCCGGTGTGGAAGGACCTGGTCAATCCGCTCGCCGAGCGTGTCGGGGCGGCGATGGGCGATGTGCTGCCCGGGGAGATGCAGGCCATGGCGGGCCCGCTGCTGGGGATGATGCGCTCCATGGGCGGCGCGATGTTCGGCACCCAGATCGGGCAGGCGCTGGGCGTGCTGGCCAGTGAGGTCGTCGGTTCGACGGACATCGGACTGCCGCTGGGGCCGGCCGGCAAGGCCGCGCTGCTGCCCGGGAACATCGCGACGTTCGGCGCGGGCCTGGGCGTGCCGGAGGACGAGGTGCGGCTGTATCTGGCCCTGCGCGAGGCCGCCCACCAGCGGCTCTTCGCCCATGTGCCATGGCTGCGCTCGCATCTGTTCGGTGCCGTGGAGGGCTATGCCCGCGGTATCAAGGTCGACACGACCAAGCTGGAGGATGTGGTCGGCCAGATCGATCCGCAGCATCCCGAGGAGCTGCAGAACGCCCTCCAGCAGGGCATGTTCCAGCCCGAGGACACCCCTGAGCAGAAGGCCGCGCTGGCCCGTCTGGAGACCGCGCTCGCGCTCGTCGAGGGCTGGGTGGACGCGGTGGTGCACGCCGCGGCCAAGCCGCATCTGCCGTCGTCGGACAAGCTCCGTGAGACGCTGCGGCGGCGCCGGGCGAGCGGCGGCCCCGCCGAGCAGACGTTCTCGACGCTGATCGGTCTGCAGCTGCGTCCGCGGCGGCTGCGGGACGCCTCGCGGCTGTGGGCGTCGCTGACGGACGCCCGGGGCCTGGAGGGCCGCGACGGTCTGTGGGAGCACCCGGACATGCTGCCGACGGCGGCGGATCTGGACGACCCGGACGGCTTTGTGCACCACGAGCAGATGGACTTCTCCGAGCTCGACAAGATGCTCGGCGAGGCCGCCAGCGGCGGCAAGCCGGATCTGGGCAAGCCCGCCCGGGAGGACGAGGGCCCGGACGAGGCGCCCGGCGACGGCAAGGGTGAGAGCGACAAGTGAGTCTGCACGCGGATGCGGCGCGGGTGCTCGACGAGTGGCCCGCGCCGTCGCCCGATCAGGAGCAGCTGCGGCTGACGTATCTGGATCATCTCGCCGCCCATCAGGACGGCATGTGGAAGCCCTGCAAGGACGGGCATCTCACGGCGAGCGCGCTGGTGATCGATCCGGCCGGCGGCCGGGTGCTGCTCACGCTGCACCGCAAGCTGGAGATGTGGCTGCAGATGGGCGGCCACTGCGAGCCGGAGGACGCCTCACTGGCGGACGCGGCGCTGCGCGAGGCGCGTGAGGAGTCGGGGATCACGCAGGGGCTGACACTGCTGCCCGGCGGGCCGGTGCGGCTGGATCGTCATCACACGCCCTGTGCGGTGCATTTGGACGTCCAGTATGCGGCGCTGGCGCCCGAGGGCGCGGTGGCGGAGATCAGCGACGAGTCGCTGGACCTGCGGTGGTTCGCGTACGACGAGGTGCCGGGCGTCGCCGATGTGTCGGTGGCGCGCCTGGTGGACCGCGCCCGCGCGCTGCTCTAGCCGGCCACCGCCCCTGTCTTGCGCTTCCGGCGCCCGCCCCTTCCCGGGACGGGCGCCGGATGTGCGTCGGCGGTGCGTCAGTTGGTGAAGATGTTGCCCTGGTTCTGTCCCCGGACGCCCTGCTGGCCCATACCGAACTGGGCGGCCATTCCGGAGCCGATGACGGCGTTCTGCGGCGGCAGCAGCTCGCTGGGCTGGACGAGTGCGTAGCCCTGGCCGAGGAAGCTGAGCTCCCAGCCCTCGCCCGTGCTGCCGCGCCGCCGCCACACCCCGGAGGAGTGCGTCTGTGCCTGCATCTGCACCCGCAGCGACGCGGACCAGGCGACCACCGCGTCGGCGTCGGCGTTGACGTACTTGTCGGGCGTGACCTGCATCATCAGCGGCTGGCCGGAGGTCATCAGGACGACCTTGCCCCGCCCGGAGATGTTGAGCTGGTACTTGCCGGTGCCGGAGATGCCGTACTGGCTGTCGACGGAGACGACCTCCCAGTGGAGGCCGGAGTCCAGTGCCAGGACATAGCTGCTGTCGACGGTCAGGCCGTCGTGGTCGACGTCGACGACGTGCACGTACTGGGCGAGGTTGGCCAGATAGACCGTGCCCTGCCCGGAGACGCGCATCAGATCGAGGCCCTCACCGGAGTGCGCGCGGGCGCGGTGCTGGCCCGGCGTCTGGTAGTTGCCGTCGAATTCGAGCAGTCCCTGATAGGCGACCATCGAGCCCTTGCGGGCGAGGAGGTCCTCGTGGCCCTGGAGGGCGACGCGCAGCAGCTGACTGTTCTGCAGGGCGTAGCGGTCCTGGGTCTGTGCCTCGGTGAAGGCGAAAAGCGGACTCTGCATGGCGTGTTCGGTCCTCCCCCTCAGCCCCGGGCCCGGAGCCGGTCGGTGCTGTCCTCGCTGGGCTGGACGACGACGAACCCTTGGCCGGAGAAGCCCAGTTGGTACGCCTCGCCGCTGCCACGTCCGATCATCGAGGACGCCTTGAAGCTGCGCTTGCCCTTCATCTTCAGGTGGGTCGACCAGGCGACCAGGGCGTCCGGGTCCACGTAGGTCTCGTCCTCGCCGCGGCCGCAGTCGACGACGATGGGCGTGCCGCGGGAGGTCAGGGCGACCCAGCCGGTGCCGGAGATACCGACGTTGAAGAGTCCCTGTCCGGCGAACTTGGCCATGCCCTTGACGCGCTGCACGCCCCACTGGAGGTGGGCGTCGAAGGCGAGGAGGTTGGTGCCGTTGACGGAGAGCGAGTCGCCGTTGAGGTTGATGCAGACCACGTCGGCGCCGTAGTCGGCGAGGTAGAGCAGGCCGTCGCCGGTGCACTTCATCAGCGGCGCGCCCTCGCCGGTGAGCCACTGGGAGGCCATCTGGCGGACGGCGGGCGGGTTGGGCTCGTACTGGACGAAGCCTTCGTAGGCGACCATGGAGCCGGTGCGGGCGAAGACGTCCTGGCCGCTCTGCATGGCGATCTTCACCATGGCGCTGCCGTGGTTCTCCATACGGGCGGCGGGCGGGGTCGGGACGTAGCCCGAAAGTTGCTGCTGGTTCATGAGTTACGGGCTCCCTCAGACCTCGTAGGGCTGGACGACGATGAAGTTGCCGGGCGCACCGCGGAACTGGAGGTTCACGGTCTCGCCGGAGTGGCCCGGATAGGCGTGCCGGCGCAGGCTCACCTGGCTGGAGATGATCACCTGTGAGGCTGCGGACCAGGCCACGATGGCGTTGGCGTCGGCGAAGGTGGTCGGGGTGACCGGCAGCACGACCGGGGTGCCCTGGGTCTTGACGACGATGGTGCCGCTCCCCTGGAACTGCATGGTGAACAGGGCGCCACCGGGGATGCCGTGGCCCTCGATCCGGCGGACCTCGTGCTGGAGCGATTCGTCGAAGGCGAGGACGGCTTCGGCCGACACACAGATGGCGTCGCCCTGCAGCTCGATGGGGTGGACATGGGCGCTGTTCTCCGCGAAGAAGACCTGGCCCTGGCCGGTGCAGCGCATCAGCTGCATTTCCTGGCCGGTGGCGTTGCCGACGATCCGGCCGCGGAAGCCGGCGCCCTTGTAGCTGAAGTCGACCTTGCCCTGGTAGAGCACCATGCTGCCCTGGCGGGCGAGCACCGGCTGGCCGTCGACGCCGAGGTCGACGCGGATCAGCTTGCTGTTCTGCGGGGTCCAGCGCTGGCCGGTGGGGGCTTCCTTGTACTTCTCCAGTACGACGCCGAGACCGGGGCCGCCGCCCTGGGATGGGGGTCCGCCCTGGACCGGAGCTTGTCGAAGGCCCTCGGGGGAGGCCGGCGCCTGGCCGCCCGGATACGGGGCGCCCGGGGGCTGCTGGCCGTACGGGGCGGGCTGGCCCGGGAACTGGCCGGGCTGGCCCTGGGGTGCGCCGTATCCGCCGGGCGGCGGGACGGGCTGGCCGTACGGGGGCGCCTGCGGGGCCTGCTGGCCGGGGAAGCCGCCGGGCGCCGGCTGCGGCTGGCCGTACGGGTC
>NZ_QUAC01000102.1 GCF_003389455.1 Streptomyces inhibens
GGCCGGCGCGGGGGTGGCGGCCGGCGCCGGCTCGGCGCCCGGGGCGGTGAGCGGCGAGGTGCGCAGCTCCAGCGGCTTGGTCAGCCCGCGCGCCCCGTAGACCAGGTCGGGGCGTACGGCGATCACGGCACCCACCGTCAGGGCGGTGATCACCGCCTCGCCGATCCCGATCAGCACATGCACGCCCACCATGGCGGTGAAGACCTTGCCGATCGGCACCTCCGCGGTCCCGCCCAGCGCGTAGAGGGCGGTGAAGGCCACCGCGGCGGCCGGCACCGAGAGCAGCGCGGAGACGAACGAGGCCACGGTGATCGAGCTCCGCCGTCGCGGCAGCACCTTCACCAGTCCTCGGAACAGGGCGTAGGCGACCACGGTCGTCACGATCGCCATATCGGTGATGTTGACGCCCAGCGCGGTCAGCCCGCCGTCGGCGAACAGCACCCCCTGCATGAGCAGGACGACCGAGACGCACAGCACACCGGTGTACGGGCCGACGAGTATCGCCGCGAGCGCCCCGCCCAGCAGATGCCCGCTGGTGCCGGCCGCGACGGGGAAGTTCAGCATCTGCACGGCGAAGATGAACGCCGCGACCAGCCCGGCCAGCGGCGCCGTACGCTCCGCGCCCGCGCCGCTGCCCTGCCCCGCACCCGCCAGTTCACGCCGGGCGCCGCGCAGGCTGACCGCGACCGCGACCGCGGCGGCCGCACCGGTCGCCACCGACACCGGCGCATTGATGAATCCATCGGGTACGTGCATCTCAGGGTTCTCCGCTTCAACGTCTGCAACCGGCCAACGGTCTGCAACCAGCCAATGGTGGTGCCTCCTGCAAAGAAGTTGCAAGAGCGCCCATGATGCGAAACGGATTCGACCACGAACGGCCCGGCGGCGGCCCCCGTCCCTCGGGAGGCCGCCGCCGGGCCTGGCGCGTCGTGGCGACGGCCCTCAGACGCGGACCAGTTCGCGCTGGATCTCCGGCTCGTCCGGGCCGCCGGCGAGCTGTGTGCGCAGCCCCTCGCCCTCGACGTCCACGTTGGGCAGGACCTTCTGGAGCCGGCGCGGGAGCCACCATGCGGAACGGCCCAGGAGGGCCAGGACCGCGGGGACGAGGGCCATCCGGACGATGAAGGCGTCGAAGAAGACGGCGATGGCGAGGCCGAAGCCGATCATCTTGACCATCGAGTCGGAGGAGCCGATGAAGCCGGCGAAGACGCTGATCATGATGACCGCGGCGGCGGTGACGACCCGGGCGCCGTGCCGGAAGCCGGTGACGACGGCCTGGTCCGGACGTTCGCCGTGGACGAAGGCCTCACGCATCCGTGTGACGAGGAAGACCTCGTAGTCCATCGCCAGTCCGAAGACCACACCCACCATGAAGATCGGCATCATGCTCATGATCGGGCCGGTCTGCTCGACGCCGAACAGGCTGCCCAGCCAGCCCCATTGGAAGACCGCGACGACCGCGCCCAGCGCCGCGACCACCGACAGCAGGAAGCCGAGGGCCGCCTTGAGCGGGACGAGGACCGAGCGGAAGACGACCATCAGGAGGAGGAAGGCCAGGCCGACGACCAGCGCCAGGTAGGGCAGCAGGGCGTCGTTGAGCTTCTGCGAGACATCGACGTTCATCGCGGTGGCGCCGGTGACCAGGGTCTTCGCGCCGGTGTCCTGGGCGATACCGGTCGCCGTCGACCGGATGTGGTGCACCAGGTCCTCGGTCTCGACGCTGCTGGGCTTGGACCGGGGGACGACGCTCAGCATGGCGGTGTCGCGGGCCCTGTTGAAGGTGGGCGGGGTGACCGCGGCGACATCGTCCATCGCGCCGACCTGCTTGGCGACCCGCGCGGCGGCGGACCTGGCGGTCTGGCCGGGGTGGGCGTCCCGGCCGTCGACGACCAGCATCAGCGGGCCGTTGACGCCGGGGCCGAAGCCGTCCGACAGCAGGTCGTACGCCTTGCGCTGGGTGGTGCTGGTGGGCTGCGAGCCGTCGTCCGGCAGGCCCATCTCCAGTGAGGCCGCCGGGATCGCGACGGCGCCCAGGCCGATCACACCGGCCAGCAGCACGACGACCGGGCGGCGCAGGACGAAACGCGCCCAGCGGGTGCCCATGTTGGGGCGGTCACCGGCGGCGGAGCCTTGGGCGCCACCGAGCGTCTTACGCTCCTTACGGGGCAGCACCCTCATCCCCGCGAAGCCCAGCAGCGCCGGGATGAGGGTGAGCGCGATCAGTACGGCGATGACGACGGTGCCGGCCGCGGCCAGGCCCATCTTGGTCAGCATCGGGATATTGACGACGGCGAGGCCGACCAGCGCGATGACCACCGTCAGGCCGGCGAAGACGACCGCCGAGCCCGCGGTCCCCACCGCACGTCCGGCGGCCTCCTCGCGCTCGCGGCCCTCGGTGAGTTCGGCGCGGTAGCGGGAGACGATGAACAGGGCGTAGTCGATGCCGACGGCGAGGCCGATCATCATGGCCAGCGTCGAGGTCGTACCGGACAGGTCGAGCGCGCTGCTCAGCGCGGTGATGGTGGAGACGCCGATGCCGACGCCGATCAGCGCGGTCAGCAGCGGCAGTCCGGCCGCGATCAGCGCGCCGAAGGTGACGACGAGGACCACCGCGGAGACCGCGATACCGATGACTTCGGTGGCGCCGGTCTCGGGCATGGCCTGGAGCGCGTTGCCGCCGATCTCGACGGTCAGCCCGGCGTGCCGGCCGTCCTTGGCCGCGTCCTTGAGGGCGTCCTTGGAGGCGTCGGTCAGCTCGAAGCCGGTGACCTTGTAGGAGACCTGGGCGTAGGCGGTGCGGGCGTCCTTGCTGAGGGTCTTGGTGACGTACGGGTCGGTGACCTGGGCGACCTGCCCGGAGCCCGACTTCAGCGCATGGACGGTCCGTTCCACGGCCGCCTTGTTGGCCGGGTCCTTCATCGACTCGCCCGCGGGGGCCTTGAAGACCACCCGGGCGGTGGCGCCGTCGGCGTTCGCGCCGGGGAAGCGCTGGTCGAGCAGGTCGAAGGCGCGCTGTGCCTCGGTGCCGGGGATCGAGAAGGAGTCGGCCGCGGGGGCGGAGGCGGTGGCGGCACCGACGCCGGCGACGGCCAGCAGCGCCACCCATATCAGGGCGACGACGCCGCGTCGCCGGAAGGCGAGACGTCCGAGTTTGTAGAGGAAAGTAGCCACGAGTTGAGGTGCTCCCGTCGGATGAGAGAGGTGCAAGGGCGTGCGGTACCGAGCCGGCGACGAGAGCGGCGCGCCGGCGCGGGAGGGGCTATGGGGCTTGTGGTTGGGTGAGTTGGGGTCAGACGCCCAGGGCGGGGAGGACCACGGCGTCGAGATAGGCGGACAGGAACGCGGCGTCGATGCAGCGGTCCTCAAGGAGCTGACGGGCGACGAAGGCGCCGATCAGCATGTGCGGGACGAACCGGAGCGCGGGGCAGTCCGAAGCGATCTCACCGCGCGCGATACCGCGCCGCAGGATCGCGTCCAGCCCGTTCATCTCGGGGTCGAAGAGCACTTCGCGGAGCGCCCGGTGCAGGTCGGGGTTGTTGTGGATGGCCTGCGCCAGGCCGCGCATCAGGGCGGAGTCCCGTTCCATCTGCTGGTCGTCGGCCCGGCTCACGAGCTCGGCGAAGTCGCCGCGCACGCTGCCGGTGTCGATGTCCTCGATGCTGACCGGCTTGCCGTGCCGCAGCGCCCGGGCGACCAGTTCCGGCTTGCCCTGCCACTGGCGGTAGAGGGTGGCCTTGCTGGAGCGCGTGCGGGACGCGACGGCGTCCATGGTCAGCGCGTCGTAGCCGACCTCGCGGAGCAGGTCGAGCACGGCGTCGTACAACTCGGCCTCCCGCTCGGGAGTGAGCCTGCTGCGCCCCATGACATGCACCTCCTGGTCAGATCGGAGCGTACCGGAGCCACCGTCCGGACCCGGCTGGGAACGAAACGGTTTCGTACACACCGACCGTACGCCCCACCTGAGCGAAACGGAAACGTTTCGATGGTGGTCTGCGTCACCTGCCCTCGCCTGCGGCCGCCGTCATGGGCCGCCTTCGTCTCCGCGGGCCGCCTGGCGCAGGGCGGCGGCGACCGGACGTTCACGGTCCCGGGCGCGCCCCTCGATGGCGATCTCGGCCCAGACGGTGAAGCCGGCGCTCAGTTTCCGCTGCCCCCAGCGGTCGGCCAACACTTCAACGATCAGCAGCCCCCGCCCGCACTCCTGCTCAGGCCCTGGCCTGGCCGGTGCGGACGCACAGCCCTGCCCCTCGTCGGTCACGCTGATGCTCGCGGTCCGCGCGGTACGCGAGAGCACGACGGCGATGAGACGGCTGTTGCTGTGCTCCAGCGCATTACCGGCGAGCTCCCCGGCAATCGATTCCAGGGCCTCCACCTGATCCGGGGCAACGCCCCACCAACGGGCCGTGGTCCGTACGTAGCGACGGGCGGCGCCCGCGGACGACAGATCCCCGCCGGGGAACGATTGCAGGCCCAATGCCTGCAGTGTGGCGGATGAGTACGTCAGCGCGTCGTGGATGGCCTCGATGAACGATGGCATCGGCGCACCCCCTTCAGAAGTGCTCGTCGTCATCCGCGTCATCCGCGTCATCCGAGCCATCCGCCAGGGCAAGGCGGCTGCCTCGGCTCTCGGCGATGAACAACGCGTCGTGGAGAGCGTCCGCCAACTGAGCGGCCAGAAAGCCGAGTTCGGAAGCCGTGCACTGTCCGAGGTCGGCGAGTAGGCCCTGCGCGTGGCCGAGCAGCCTGCCCGCCAAGCCGAGTTGTGCGGCCTCGATCCGGTTGGCGAGGCGGGATACCGGGCCGGTGCCATCCGTGGACAGATAACAAGGCCGTCCACCCTCGCCGACCCAAGGCAACCGCCGCAGCGACGGGTCATCGCTGTTCACCGCGCCACCTCCATGCCGCACGCGGGAGCCCGGAGCGCTCGGCGTCGTTGCCGTTGCTGTTGCTCTTGCCGCTGCTCGTGGGTGAGCAGGTAGGGACGGATCATGGCCGTTCCCCGGCCGTCGATGGGGATGTCGGTGGCGTACGGCCCCGGGTGCCGGGGCGTAGGCACAACCGCGGTGCGGGCCGCCCGGGGAGGGCGGCTCGGCGGTCCGGCACAGTGTCGGCCACGTGGGGCGAACAGAGATCGCAGTTGGTCGATGACATGCGCGATTTGGTGACGCATTCCCTCAACTCCCTTTCGCAGAGCCGATGTCGAGCATCATGAGAAGCTTGTCATTGGACTCCAATGAATGGCGCACTCATGGCTAGAGTTCGTCAATGTGGGTGACAAGCGAGCAGTGGTGCCCGTGCCGACCAATTGCTGCGTACGCTCGCCGTGTTGGGCCGTCGCTGAGCGTGACAGCGAATGGCGAACGGGAAGGAAAGGGCGGGGATGACCGCGACACTCACAGGGCCGGCGGGACGCATGCAGATCGCCCGTGGCCTCATCTCGTTGCGCGAGCGGTGCGGCTTGACCCAATCGCAGGTCGCCGAGCGGGCTGGGGTCAGCAAGGCGACGGTGAGCCGTTACGAGATGTGGCAGGACCGAGCCCGGATCCGGTGGGCCACGGTGAAAGCGATCGCCGATGCCTGTGACGCATCTGCGAGTGAACGCGACGCCCTGGTGCGAGTGGCGCGGACCCAGACTGACGGCTGGTGGGTCGGAAACAGCGCGGTACCGGAATGGATGGACCCGCTGGTGTCCTTTGAGCACGAAGCCGAGTACGAGCACCTCTGCGCCAACACCGTCATCCCCGGCCTGCTTCAGACACGGGAGTATGCCCTCGCCATCCATCAAGCGCGTGAGGTTCGCAGCCCGAACGATGTGATCGAGCAGATGGTGGACGCCCGGATTCAGCGCCAGGGCATCCTTCGACGGGAGCCTCCGCTGCACCTGTGGGCTGTGCTGGATGAAGCCGTGATTCGCCGGACCGTCGGCAACTCAGCCGTGATGGCTCAGCAGTTGGACCACCTCTACGAGATGGCGCAGAGCCCTACGGTCGAGATCCAGATCCTGCCGTTCAAAGCCGGAGCCCATGCAGCAGGAGCCGGCGACTTCGTCATCCTCGGCAGGAACGACGAACGAAGCCCACTCAACTCCATGGCCGTGGTTTACATCGAGATGCGCCGACGGGGGCTGTATCTCGATGAAGCCGAAGATGTATCCGGCTATAAGCTCACCTTCGACTATCTTCGCTCACAAGCAGCCGACACCTCGGCGTCGTTGCGGCTGCTGGCCAAAGTACGACAGGAGCTGTCTCATGACTGATCGCCCGCTGTCCGGCATAGAAGTACCGGCTCCCACTTGGTTCAAGAGCAGCTACAGCGGAGGCGAAGGCAACGCATGCGTCGAGGTCGCGAACCTGCGCGCCCAGGTCGCCGTCCGCGACTCCAAGGCCCCACAAGGACCAGCGCTGGCTTTCCCGGCGGCGACGTTCGCAGCGTTCATCGACGAAGTCCGAGGCGCCTCGGCCGACGGCCGCTCGGTGTGACGTATCAGCAAGACCTGAGACAGACGGCACGTGGTGAAGGGGGCCTCCCGTCAATGGGAGGCCCCCTTCACCACAAGAGGACCGCGTTCGATCAGGTCGTGTACTCCAGCTCCGTCATGGCGGCCCGATGCACCGCCAACGCGATGTGCGCCAGATCGAGCCCTTCGAGGTACTTCACCAAGGCGGCCCTTGTCTCCGAGAGCTGACGCCCCAGCTCCGTCCCTCCCAACTGGCCGGGGAGGATGATGCGGCGGAACTCTCGCTCCATGATGGCGCCGGCAACCAGCTTTTCAGCGAGCCACATCGGCGTACGTTCCCGGATCGCGAAGGTCAGGTGGACGCTGGGCTCCTCGGAGTTGACCACGTGGGGGTTGTGGACCCACCCCCTGGGAAGCAAGAGGGACTGGCCGGCCTTGAGGTCGACCTCTATGTCCGGGCCCTGCGCCTCCCACGTCGGGATGTAGTCGCCCCGCCACACCCGCCAGCTCTCGTTGTACTCCCGCATGGGAGCGTCCACAGGGGGCCGCCACAACTGCCACCGCTTCACTCCCGTGGTCTGCACGATCACGGCCATCTGCTGATCCCAGTGGTGGCGTAGCCCCTGGTTGCCAGGCGGGGTGAGAAACGCGTGCACGTAGTTCGAGTAGCCCGTCTCTTCCTGGATGCGTTGAGAGACATGGGCCAGGTACGGCACGACACGCTGGAGATTGCCCAGGCGGATGGTGTGGCCACTGTTGTGGAGCTTCCACAGCTTGGTCGCATCGGTACGGCCGTTCGACATGAACGCATCCCGGTTCAGGGACGGACTGGGGGCCTTGACGACCGCGATCTCGTTCGCGGGCACGCAACCGGTGCAGAGGTAATCGTTGAGGAAGTCCGCGGTGACCGTGTCGTCCAGTGCCGTCCTGCCACGCTCGTAGACGCGAGGCTCGTCGGGCCAAGAGGCCAGGAGTTCGGTTGCGCCGTCCTCGGGCAGTAAGAGACGCAGCGACATGACGGAATCTCCTTCTGTGCTAGAGGGTCACGAGGGTGGGAGCGGGCAAGGAACGTCTGGGTGGAAGTGGTTCGGGCAGCACACGACGGCGGCTGAGAACAGGTTTCTCGACTGCGTGTAGTGCACCCAGCTCACATCGACTCCGCGAGGAAGCACATCAACGGCGTACGCCTGTTTCTCGGCCAGGGTGCAATATGCCTGCTTGCCGTCCTCCCGCGTGAACGGGGGGTTCTCCTCGTAATGCTTCGTCAGCCAATTCAGCGTCTCGGCCACCACTGTCCAAGTGCGGTCGGGCACGGCCTGGTTCCGCTTGATCAGCCAGTGGCCTGTCATCAGCGGGGGCAGGTCGGAGGTGGGGAACTCTGCGGCGACTTCCCGGTAACGCTCCTCCTCCCTTGCCCCAGGGGCGGGGAGAATGGAGTGCGGGGGGCGGCGACCACCCTCCTGCGCATATCTGGCGGGTGCGCCAATCCAAGGCCCAAACCCGTGCCAGTGCCCTGACCAGCTCATTTGTGCCCTTCTGGGAGGTGCTGGGCCGCCCCGTGGCGACGCGGCGGCCCGTCGTGCGAGTGGTGGGGAGGGACCGGGTTAGAGCTTCAGGCCCCGCTTGTTGATCCACCCGAGGGCGAAGTCGTCCAGCTCGGCTTGCGTGAAGCGCAGCTCCTTGCCGGCGCCCTCGGGCTTGTTGTCGCGGACGGCGAACGCGGACTCGGCGCCGGGGATCACGCCGACCTCGACGCACGACTCGTGCTCGCCGCCGAGGTTGCCGCCACAGAAGCTCTCGAACTGGGTTCCCTCAGCGGGGAGGTTGTAGAGGTCGCTCAGACTGCGCATCTCCGTGGCGTCGGGTGCCAGTTTCACCTCAGGGGTCTGCATTGGTGGCTCCTCGTCAGTTGTCTTGGCCAAACGCGGATGCGCAAACGAACATAGACCGGCACGAATCCAATTCCCAAGAAGATTGCGCGAGTTTGCAGCAAGTCGGTTGACGAGCCCGAACACCTCACCGACGATCGGCGTGTCGCGCAATCCTGCGCAAGGCAGCGAACGGGAGAGCAACCATGAAACTACGGTTCCTTGGTAAGAACTCCACCCCCGGAGACAGCCCCACCCTGTACGCCAGCAACCAGGACAGCTACGTCGTCCAGGGCTGGAAGGTCTACGCGCAAGGCTTGCTCATGCAGCTTGACGTGCCGGATGGTCAGACCGTCGTCGAGGTGCCGACCGAGCTGTTTGAGCACCTGACGAAAGACGGCCACGCGTCCGGGGAGATCAAGAACTTCAACGCCCCGATCATGCTCGTCACCGAACAGGGCACGTGCCTCCTCCAGGGCCCCGAAGTGCACGATGCTGAGGCTCTGAGCCAGATGCGCATACCCGACTACGAGACCTGCATCGAGGTGCCCAAGTCCTCGATCACGGCCCTACTGGAGGAAGACAGTGGACCTGATCACCCCCGCTCAGCGCGATGAGCTGTTCAACAGCTTCAAGCGCGACGCCTTCCACCTGGAGCTGAGGGACGACTACGGGTCTCCCATCGAAGACACGCCGTACGCCCGCTGGCAGAGGGGCGAGCCCGACGACTACGCGTGGCTCGACCCCTGGGTGACGCTCATGAAGCGCGTCACGGGCGAAGGGAAGACCGTACGACGTGTCCGCGTCGTCACGGAGCCGCACTCCCAGTACGTCGGGTGGGAGCACTCGCTGACCAACCTCAACATCGAGGCCGGCGAGGACATCCGATGGCTGCCGCGGCACCGGTTCCCCGAGGGCACCACTTTCCCCGTGGACGGCAACGACTGGTGGCTGTACGACGATCGCCTACTCGCTGTCGGCCACTTCGGCCCGGAAGGCCGAGTACTGGGGTCGGAAATCATCGAGGATCCCGACATCGTGGCCGAGTGCATCCGACTGCGCGACCTTCTCTGGGCCATCGCCACTCCACACGCCGAGTACAAGCCCTGACCCATCAGTGAGCAATCAAGCACAGGAAGCGCGAGAGGCACTGGGTGCCCGGCTACGCGGGTTCCGCAAGGATGCGGGCTTCGCGAGCGGCCGGGCATTCGCCGTGGCCACTGGGTGGGCAGAGTCCAAGGTCTCTCGGATCGAGAACGGCAAGCAGAACGCCAGCGAAGACGACATTCGCACCTGGTGCCTCAAGACGGACAGGCAAGAACACACCAAAGACCTGATCGCCACAGTGCGCCACATCGACGAGCTGTGGCTTGAGTGGCGCCGACAGCTCCAGGCCGGAGCCGAGAGCCGGCAAAGCAAGGCCCTGCCGGTCTATGCCAGGACCAAGGTCTTCCGTATCTGGCACCCCACCCTCGTGTGGGGGACTCTCCAGACGGCGGACTACGCCGCGGAGACGCTCAAGCAGGTCGTTTCGTTCTACGAGATCCCCAACGACACGGAAGCTGCCGTGGGCAAGAGGCTGGAGCGGCAGCAATATCTCTACAGAGGAAATCGGATATTCAATGTTTTGCTCGCTGAACAGGCCCTCTACTCGAATTTCGGAGGGCCGGATGTGATGAAGGGGCAGCTCGACCGCCTCTTGGCCGTGATGCGACTCCCCAGGTTGAGCCTGGGCATCATTCCACGGTCCGCACCTGTGAAAATCTGGCCCGGCAATTCCTTTTCCATGTTCGATGACAGGCTCGTCCTCGTTGAGACTTACTCGGCCGAGTTCTCGGTAACTCAACCGAGAGAGATCGAGCTCTACACCAAGGCTTTCGCTCTTCTGAAGCAGTCAGCCGTATACGGCAACACCGCAAGAGAACTGATCATGACAGCCATCCACCATTTCGACCGACGGTCACCCGCATGAAGGAATTCATGTCTGCGCCGTCAGAATGACACGCAAGTTTCTACACATCTTGTGGTGCGTGGGGCGGCTCCCTGTCTCAGGCGGTAGAGGTTCCAGCCCACGTCGTGGCATGTAGCTGGAATGCAGGGTGGGGGTGGTGGGT
>NZ_QUAC01000107.1 GCF_003389455.1 Streptomyces inhibens
GCCAGCGCGTCGCGGGCCGGCGGACGGGCGGACGCCGGTGCCGGGCGCGGGCGGGCCGCTGCCACCCGGTCGCGGAACACCGCGTCGTCGAAGACCTTCGCCGGCGTCTCCAGGCTCATCAGCATCCGCGTCAGCCCCCGCCATACGTGCCCGTCGGCGGAGGCCGCGGCCGCCACCTCGGGGAACGAGGGCCGGTCCGCGGGCACCCGTGGGCCGGGCCGCATCGGCGGCTCTCCGGCCACGGCCGCCGACCAGGCGGCGATACGGTCCGCGTCGGCCTGCGTCGACTGCTCGTACCAAGGCCGGAGAAGATCCTCGGCCGCGGCCGCCACCTGGGCGCTCAGCGTCTCGTCCACGGCCGGGGCGGCGGCGAGCATGTCGGCCAGCTGGAAGGCCTGGGTCAGCGCCAGCGAGAGGCCGCGGCCGAAGAGCGGGTTGGTGACGCAGGCGGCGTCACCGACGGAGAACAGGCCGGCCACCGGCTCCTGGCGGCGGGTCGCGACACCGCGCAGCACATTCGGCGGGCAGGTGATCGCCTCCACGGGGCCCAGTGGCTCACTCACGCCCTCGGCGACCCACGGCGCCACGTACGGGCTGGCGCACGCTGCCGCGGTGAAGCCCGCCGGGTGCCGGAGCGCGGTCATCGTCGCGTCGTCAGGCAGCACGGCGAGCGCGATGGCGAAGGTGTGGTTGTCACCGGGGTGCAGCACGCCCGCGTAGTGGTCCCAGACGCCGCCGGCGGCATTGCCCCGGTTGAGCGGGGCGGGTGCTGCCGTGCCGGTCAGCCGGTAGAAACGGCTGAAGCCGCGCAGGCCGGAAGGAGAGCTGAGGTCCTCGGCGACCGGGACCCCGGCGTCCGCGAGCCAGGACCGGGCGAGCGCCCTGCGGCCGCCGGCGTCCACGACGACATCGGCCGCCAGGTGCCGGCCGTCGGCGTCCACCACGCCGCGGACGCGCCGCCGGCTGCCGTCCAGGACGAGATGACGCACCGTCACCCCGTGGCTGATCTCGATCCGCGGGTCGGCGCGGACGACGCGGTACAGCACCAGATCGAGGACCGAGCGGCGGATCGCCAGGGCAGCCAGCTCGGCGTCGGCCGGCTCCCGGGAGAAGCCGCCGTCCGCCTGGGGCGCCACGGTGGTCAGGTCGAGCAGGGTGCCGCCCGCTTCCAGGGCGGCGTGCAGGACCTGCGGCGCCCGCTCCCGCAGGACCCGTACGCCCAGCGAGGTCAGGGTGTGCGAGTGGTGCGACTGCGGGACCGTGGGGCGGCGCCAGCCCGCCGCCACGCTCCCGGCCGGGCCCTCGGGGGGCGGGGCGGCCCGCTCCAGGACCCGGACCCGGTATCCGGCCTCCGCGAGGGCGAGGGCGGTGGCCAGGCCCGCGACGCTGCCCCCGGCGATGACGGCGGTGCCCATCGTCAGCGCCGGTATCCGTGCACGAAGAACACCCGGCGGACGTCCTTGACATGGCGCGGCGGCACGGGGTCGGGCCAGCGCCCGAAGTCGGCGCCGTCCTCGCCCGGCTGGACGGCCTCGATGTCGAAGCCATGGCCGGCGAACAGTCCTTCGGGGTCGTCGGTGCCGAACAGCCAGGGGCAGCCCCACCCGGCGAAGACGTCCAGCAGCGCCCGCATGTGGGGCAGTTCGAGGGCCGCGGTGTTGACGATGTCGGCGGCGAAGCGGCTGCCGGGTGCGGCGATGGCGGCCACCCGGTCCAGCATGCGCCGGGCGTCGGACTCCGGTATGTAGTAGAGCAGCCCTTCGAGCAGCCATGTCGAGGGCAGTGCGGGGTCGTAGCCCGCGGCGATGAGCTCGTCCTCCCAGTTGTCCGCCGTCAGGTCGACGGCGACCGTGTGGTGGTCCACCTGCGGCCGGGCGTCACCCAGCCGCTCCTTCTTGAAGGCGAGTACGGCCGGCCGGTCGACCTCGAAGTAGCGGGTGCCCTCGGGCCACGGGAGCCGGTAGGCGCGGGAGTCCATACCGGCGGGGGCAAGGACGATCTGGTGCATCTCCGGTTCCGCTGCGGCCTGTTGCAGGTACTCGTCGAAGAACCGGGTCCGGATGGCGTTGTAGTCAGGGGTGCTGGGCAGCGTGCGGGCGCGGTTGGGCGGGAAGGTCGCGGCCCGTACCTCCGCGAGCAGCCCGGGGCCGCTGTCACCGACGAGTCGGGCGGCGTACGGGTCTTCGTACAGCCGGTCCGCGCGCCGCGTTTCGGCGGCGCGCAGCGCGGCGGTGAGCAGAGCCGTACGTTCCACGGCATCCAGAGCCTCGGTCATCGGTGTTCCCCTTCATGAGTCGCCGGCAGCTGGGTCAGCCGCTGCCAGAGGGCGGGATCCTGTCGGAAGATGCGGTCCTTGACCTGCGTGGGACGGACTCCGGCGCCGACCGCGTCGTGCCAGTCACGCTGGAAGGCGTCGCGCGGCAGGAGGTGCAGGGTCGGATCGCCGAGCCGGCCGGCCTCGCGGGCTCGTCGGTAGCCGGGCGACTGCTCGCCGAGGTGGGTGTCGAGCAACCGGGCGAAGCGGGTGGTCTCCTGTCCGTTCCACGGTGTGTGCGGTGCCAGGGCGAAGCGGTAGTGCGGCTGCCCGGTGGGCGGCGTTGCCACCTGGCAGGTGGCGTTGCGCAGTTCCAGGCCCGTGGCGCTCAGCGCGGCCCGCAGCGCGCGGATGACCTGGGCCTCGCGCAGCCGCTCACCGGCCGCGTCGGACCGTGTGCCGCGGCCCGCGTACTCCACCCGGGGCACCCCGTCGACCCGGTCGACGACCCGGACCACGTCGCCCACCGCGTAGCGGTACAGCCCGCCGACGTGGCTGAAGAGGACGTGGTAGTCGCGGCCCGGTTCGAGTTCGTCCGGGAGCAGCGTCGCGACGTCGGGCGTGAGGTCCTGGTCGGCGTCCACGAACTCGTACACCGATGCGGTGGCCACCAGGCTCCCCGCGCAGGGGTGCCGGTCGAGTGCGACGCCCACCGGGCCCTCCGACGCGGCCACGGGTGCCGGCAGGACGGTCACTCCGGGGCCGAACTCCTCGCGCAGCCGGGGCAGATAGAGCGAGGCCGCTCCGGTGGTCCAGCAGAACAGCGCCCGCATGTGGGGCCAGATCTGCGCGGGGCGGACGATTCCGAAGTGGTCCGCCAGTCGCTCCAGTTCGGCGGCCCGCTGTGGTGCCGGGGCGCCGTACGGCACTCCGCCGAGGGTGCCGTCGTGCACCTCCTTGACGATCCGCGGCCACCAGAGGTTCAGCTGGTACGGCACGGCGGCCACCATCGCGGGGTTGATCCCGATGAGGCACCGGACATCGCTCTGCACGGCCAGCCGGAGCCGCAGATACATCTTCTCCAGATGCGCGTCGGCCGCCACCGGGACGGGAAGCGCCGCCCAGGGCGCGGCGGTTCCCGGTTCGGCGGACAGCGGCTCGCCGAACTTCTCCCCGAAGTCGACCTGGCTCGCGCCGACGTGCGGGCGGCCGTCGGCGGCGGTCGGCGGGGCGGCCAGGGGGTCGTGCTTGAGGTTCAGTACCGCGTCCGGGCGGGCCAGTACATCCGGGAAGTGCTCGATCAACGGCGCCCAGGCCGCGTAATAGAAGGGAAAGAAGGTGGAGCTCATAAAGCGTGGGGTGACCGGTATTTTCTTGTGTGCGCCGGTACTTCCGCTGCTGGTGAAGTACACGGTCGGCCGGTCCGCGGTCAGCACATTCGCCTCGCCCGCCGTGGTGCGGTCGATCCATGGGGCGTGGTCGGCGTAGTCCTGGACGGGGACGGCACGGCGGAACTCCTCCATCGTGCGGATACGCCCGAATCCGTGTGCCCGTCCGAAGGCCGTATCGGCGTTGAATTCCAGGAGGTCGGCGAGTACCCGCTGCTGGTGGCCGGCGAAATCGGCGGCGGCGCCGTGCAGCCGGGCGCGTTCCGCGAAGACCCGTTCCCGGTAGCGCTGTTCGTGGCCGGGCGAACCCCATCCGTCAGTGGAAGTCATCAGCGAGCGCCTCTCGTACGGCTGCCGCGGTGCGTGCCACATCACCGCATTCCTCGATCACCGTCATGGGGACGTCCCTCGTCTCCTCAAGCATGACTTTGCGCAGGTCGCGTTGGTAGCTCTCGAATGCGTGCTCGTGCGGCAGGGCTCCGGAGTGCTCCAGCCGGTTGAGCCGCGTGCCCTGCCCGCTCCGCCGCCAGGCCGTTTCGTGGGTCACGTCCAGGTACACGATCCGGCGTGGCCGCGGAAAGGAACGCCACCACGTGAACATGGGGTTTTCCTCCACACCGGCGAGCCGGCATTTCGCGAGAATTTTGTAGTAGTAGGAGTCCACCACTATCGGCGCGCCGGGTTCGCTTACCTGGATCCGGTCGCGGAGGTGGACGACCGCGGTCTGGAGCAGTGCGGCGAGGAAGTCCGCGGAATAGGTGGTGCCGAGGCCTGGCAGTACGTCGCTGACCACATTGCGCCGGAGCTGGGCCACCAGGGGGAATGCGGTTTCGGTGAACTTTCCGTCGGTGGACAGCAGACGCCAGGTGGGCACGGTCGCCGCCAGCTCGGCCATCACCGACGACTTTCCCGCGAAGTCGGCGCCCAGCAGCACGGAGAATTCGGCGTGTGCGGCGATTTCGACGTGTGCTGCATTTTCGACGTGTCCCGTCGGCATACGGTTCCTCCTCAGGCGGTCAGCACGGCGCAGGTGAACGTGAACCCCATTCCGGTGCCGATCAGCACGACGCGGTCCCCGGGGCGCAGCAGTCCGTTGCCCAGCAGGTGGTCGAGGCTGAGCAGCTGGTCGACCGAGCCCAGATGCCCTGTGGTCAGGCCGAATTCGAAGAGGGTCCGCTCCGGGTCCAGCCCGAGCGGCTCGACGAAACCGGACTCGAAGAGCCGGCGGCCCACGAAGGGCGGGACGACCCAGCGGGCTTCCCCGATGGAGCACCCGGCCTCGTCCAGCGCGGCCGTGACCACGCGCTGGACGGCGTCCACCGAGCGCTGCCGGGCCTCCTTCGGCGCCATGGTGCCCTGGGCGAAGAACTCGCGGGCCCTGCGCCGCATCGGCAGCGTCTCCAGCGCGGTGGGCGACACCGGGTGGAACGCCTCGTCTCCGCGCTGCAGGCCCTCCAGCGAGGTGTCCGTGTACGAGACGACGGACAGCACGCGCAGCGCGCCGCCGCCCCGCCCCAGAACCGCAGCCGCGGCGCCGTCTCCAAAGGCCATCCCCGAGTCGATGTTCCATCGGTCGACCCCGGGGGGTGCGAACCGGTCGGCGCAGGTCAGCAGGGCGCCGGACAGGTCGGGGCGGCCGGCCAGCAGGCTGCCGGCGAGCTCCAGGCACGCCAGCGAGCTGTTGGACAGCGCGGAGGCCTGCATGGAGAGGGTGTCGAGGGTCTCGCCGAGCAGCTGCCCGGCGATCCAGCAGGCGGCGGGCCACATGTCGAGCCCTTGGAAGTAGGTGCTGCCGTGCAGATGCAGGGTCGATGAGGGCCGGGTGGTGCCGGCCGCTGCCAGCGCGTCGCGGCCGGCCCGTACCGCCATTTCGGGGGGCGCGAGGTCCGCGGTGGACACCGAGACCGTACCGGCCTCCCGGGCGTCCTTCTCCGCGTACCTGCCGGCGGCTATGTCCGGTGCCACGGGGCGGAGTTCGCCCAGGTAGCTGCCCGTACCCTTGATCCAGAGGTCGTCGTAACGCACTTACTCGCGCTCCTCGTTCCGCGTCCGTAGCCAGTGCCGCAGTCCCGCGGCGTTGGACTCGAAGCCGCCCATGACCGCGAATCGCTCGGGATCGTCGGCGGGCATTCCTTCCTCCGCGGCGAACCGGCGCAGCAGCTCGGCCTCCAGGCCGTCGTCGGCCGAGCGTTCCGCGACCGTGCACCACCGCTGGAGCCGGTCCTCCGCGTCGGCGAGGAAGGCCGCCGGATCGCCGGGATCCCCGAAGTGGGTCAGTACGATCCGGGCCGGCCTCAGCTCTGCCATGCGGCGCATGCTCGCCACCGCCGCATCGCGGTCGAAGTGCGGCGGCGGGCAGGCCGGGCGGGCCGACCGCATACCGTCGACCCGGACTCCGGCCGCGTCCCCGGTGAACAGCACCCCGGTGCCGGCGTCCAGCACGACGAGGTGGTGGGGGGCGTGGCCCGGGGTGTGCAGGATGCGCAGTTCCCGGTCGCCCAGGTCGATCCGCGCACCGTCCTCGGCCGCCTGGATACGGGCCCCGTCCACCGGGGTCATCGATCCGTAGACCCGGTCCAGCAAGGCCCCGTGGACCCGTCGTGCGCTGGCCTCCAGCCGCGCCGGATCGGCCAGATGACGCGCGCCGAAGGGGTGCACCACGACCTTCGCCGCGGGGAAGGCGCGGCTCAGCGCGCCCGCCCCGCCGGCGTGGTCGAGGTGGACATGCGTCACGATGATCCACCCCAGGTCGCCGGGGGCGAGCCCGAAGGCGTCCAGCGCCGCCCGGGTGCGGGCGACGGACAGCGCGGTGCCCGTCTCGATCAAGGCGGGGCGGGCGCCGGGGATCAGGAAGACGCCGTTCATGCCGGGGTAGCCGGCCATGGTCGAATCCGCGACGAGCACGCCGTCGCCGAGGCTCACACAGCCGGCCGGCGGTGTGCTCACGGCGCGTACTCGCGGCCCAGCAGCTGCCGGGCGACCACGAGTTTGGTCGCGTTCTCCGTACCGTCCGCCAGCTGCAGACCGATGACGTCACGGAGGCGGTGGGCCATGGGCTGGTCCTCCGACCAGCCGAAGTGGCCGAGGGTGAGCAGCGCCTGGTGGGCCGCCTCCATCGCCGCCCTCGGCGCCCACCACTTCGCCATGTTGGCCTCGACCCGGTGGTCCTTGCCGACGTCGTTGCGCCACAGCGCCTCGTAGGCCAGCAGCCGGGCGCCGTGCAGGTAGGTGGCGTGCTCGACGAGGGGGAAGGCCACGCCCTGGTAGGTGCCGATGGGCCGGCCGAACGCCACCCGCTCCCGGGCGTGGGCGAAGGCCTTGTCCATGGAGGTGCCGGCGGCCCCGACCGCCATCAGGGCGATCAGCGCCCGCGAGTAGTCGAAGCCGCGCATGACCTGGACGAAGCCCAGCCCCGGCCCGCCGACCACCTCGTCCGGTGTGACCAGAAGGTCGTCGAACTCCAGCTCGGCGCGCCCGGCCGACCGGCACCCGAGGTCCGACAGCTGGGCCTTGGACACCCGGTCCTCGTCGAGCCGGGTGAAGAACGCCGTGACGCCCCGGGCGCCGGCCTCACCGGTGCGCGCGAAGACCAGGCCGTGGGTGGCGTAACTGCCGATCATGATCGACGTCTTGCGGCCGGTCAGCCGCCATCCGGCGCCGTCGGGCCGGGCGGGCAGCTCGATGCCGGCCGCATCGGTGCCGTGCTCGGGTTCGGTCAGGCACAGCGCCACGACGGACTCACCGCGCGCGATCGGCGGCAGCCACCGTGCCAGCTGCTCCTTGGTCCCGTTGGCGGCCAGCACCCCGGCGATCAGGGCGGCGTTGAGGACCGGGTAGCACACCGACTGGTCGGCCTTCGCCAGTTCCTCCAGCACGATGCCCGTACTGACCGCGTCCAGGCCCTGCCCCCCGTACTCGACCGGGATACGCAGGGAGAAGAGCCCCTNCTGCCCCCCGTACTCGACCGGGATACGCAGGGAGAAGAGCCCCTGCTCCGCCATGTCCTTGAGGAGCCCGGGCGGATAGCTGCCCCGGCGGTCGTTCTCCTGGTAGTCCGGCGCGATCCGCTCGGCCGCGAAGGCGCGGACGCGTGCGCGCAGAGCCTTCTGCTCGTCGGTGAACTCGAAGTCCATCTGTCTTCCTCTCAGTTCGACTGCAGCTGTGCACGCAGCAGGAACTTCTGGATCTTTCCCGAGGGGGTCTTGGGCAGCGTCTCGACGACCTCGACGCGCTCGGGCCAGTACTGCTTGGCCATGGCCAGGCCATCGAGATGGGCGCGCAGATCGTCGAGGGTGGGCGGGGTGCCATGGGCGATCAGCACGGCGCAGGCCCGCTCGCCCAGCCGCTCGTCGGGGTAGCCGACCACTGCCACATCGCGGATGGCGGGGTGCCGCAGCAGCGCGGCCTCCACCTCGGTGACCGGGATGTTCTCCGCACCGCGGGAGATGACGTCCTTGGTCCGGCCGGCGATGCGTATCCCACCGTGGCCGTCGTCGCGCGCGAGGTCGCCGGTGTCGAACCAGCCGTCCTCGGTCAGCGACGCCGCATAGACCTCGGGCCGCCGGAAGTAGCTCAGGCACTGGCTGGCGCCGCGGACCTGTAGCAGCCCGGTCGCGCCCGGGGCGACCGGCACTCCGGTCTCCTGGTCGACGATCCTGACCTCCATGCCCGGGACCGCGGTGCCGTCGCTCTCGGCGGCGCGCAGTACGGGCTCTTCGGGGCGGGTGACGGTGACACAGCCGTTCTCCGTCATGCCCCACAGGGCGTACACCCGGCAGCCCAGCACCTCGCGGGCGCGCTCCACCACCACGGGGGCGACCGGTGCGCTGCCGGTGGCGAAGGTGGCCAGCTCCGACAGGTCCCGCCGGTCGGCGCGCTGTGCCTCGATCAGGTCGGCGAGGAAGGTGGGCGCGCCCATGAAGAAGGTGACGCCCTCCTGTTCCAGGATCCGCAGCATCAGCTTCGGGTCCCATGCGTCGATGTGGACCGAGGTCGCGCCGAGCAGCAGCGGCATCACGAAGTTCCAGGTGTAGCCGCCCTGGTGGGTGGTGGGCGAGCCCATCGCGGTGACTTCGCCGGACGTCAGGTGCAGCACGTCCGCCTGTGCCTTGTTCATCGCGTACAGCGTGTTGTGGCTGTGCACGACGCCCTTGGGCTCACCGGTGGTCCCGGAGGTGAACATGACCTGGGCCGGGTCGTCGGGCCCCGCCTCCAGGGCGTCCAGCTCCGCCGCCGGATGCTCCTTCTCCCAGACCCTGCCGAGCAGATCGCGCTCGAAGTCGAGGGCGTCCTCGGCCCCGGCCGCGGCGCCGCCGAGCAGCACCCGGTGCCGCAGCGTCGGCACGGCCTCGGCCACTTCGGCGCTCATCTGCGCGTACGAGAAGCCGCGGTACTCCGCGGCGCCCACGTAGAGCGGGCTGCCGGTGAGCCGCGTCATGAACTCCACCTCGCGCCGGCGCATGATCGGCACGACCGGTCCGGCGACCGCGCCGGCCCGTGCGCAGGCGAGGCTGAGCGCGATGAACTCCCAGGAGTTGGGGAGCTGGAGCGTCACGACGTCGCCGGGCTTGACGCCCAGCCCGACGAGCGCGGCGGCAAGGCGCTCCACGTACCAGGCCAGCTTCCGGTACGTCAGCGATTCGGCCGGCCGGCCGTCGGTGTACCAGCAGACGAGCGCGGTCTTCTCGGGGTGCTCGGCGACCGCCCGGCGGAGGTCGTCGAGCAGGGTCTCCGCGCGCCACCAGCCGGCTTCGCGGTACCTGCTGCTGAGGAGGTCGGGGATGCCGGCCGCCGCGTCGGAGGTGTTCGGCTCGTGGGTCACCGTGGGTCCTCTCCAATCGTCTGTGGGCTCGGTGGTGCGCTCATGAGCCGAGGATTTCCTTGGCCCGGGCGGCGACGGCCCAGGACGTGACGCCGGCGCGCTCCAGCTGGTACTGCTGGCCGCCGGCGACCGAGGCGAACGCCCCTGGCACGCCCACCGCGCTGACGGTGGTGTGCGGCATCTCGGACAGCGCTTCGGCCACCGCGCCGCCGAATCCGCCGCCGATCCAGTGCTCCTCGACGGTGATCACCGCGCCGGTCGCCGCCGCGGCCTCGCGCAGCGTGCGGGTGTCGAGCGGCTTGACCGTGTGGGCGTTGAGGACCGTCGCCGCGACACCGTCGGCGGCGAGCTGGTCGGCCGCCTCCAGGGCGATGTGTACGGGGTAGGGGCCGCAGGCGGCGAGCGTGATGTCGCCGCCCTCCCGCAGGACCTGGATGCGGCCGAGCTCCACCGGGGGCGCGCCGGCGGGCAGGTCCGGGGTGGCGTTGCGGCCGAGCCGGAGGTAGACCGGGCCGGGCAGCTCCAGGGACTGCCGAAAGAGCCGGTCGGTGGTGTCCGCGTCCGTCGGGACGACGACCGTCATGTTCGGCAGCGCACGCATCACCGCCAGGTCTTCCAGCGAGTGATGGGTGGGCCCCAAGTGGCCGGCGGACAGCCCGGAGTGGGTGGCGGCGATCTTCACCGGCAGGTCGTTGAGCGCGATGTCGAGCTTGACCGCTTCCAGCGCCCGGCTCGCGGCGAAGGTCGCCATGGTGTTCACGACCGGGATCCGGCCGCTCCTGGCGAGCCCGGCGGCGGCGCCCATGAGGGTGTGCTCGGCGATGCCGAGGTTGAGGTAGCGGTCCTGTGCGGGGGTGAGGTCGACGCCGTTGAAGAGCCCGGTGTCGGTGTCCAGGCAGACCAGGCGCTCGTCCGAGGGCAGCAGCTCCATCAGGGCGTTGCGGTAGGTCTCCCGCGAGGAGAGCACGGTCTTCGGCTCGGCGGCGGTGGCGTTGCTCATGCCTGGCTCCTCTCGGTCGCGGCGCGCAGGGCGCTCATCGCGCGTTGCCGCTGGCGGCCGCTCAGCCGTGCGTAGTGGCTGCGGGCCTGTCCCTCGACGAACGGCAGTCCCTTGCCCTTGACCGTCCGGGCGATCACCATCGTCGGTCTGCCGGGTTCGGGGGCCGCGTGGAGTACGGCCCTGAGCGCGTCGAGGTCGTGGCCGTCCACCTCGTGGGTGTGCCAGCCGAAGGCCCGCCAGCGGTCGGCGAGCGGTTCGAGCCGGACGACCTCCTCGGTGCCGCCGGTGATCTGCAGCTCGTTGCGGTCGATGACGGCCGTGAGGTTGTCCAGGCCCTGGCTGCTCGCCACCGCGGCGGCCTCCCAGACCGAGCCCTCCTGGAGCTCTCCGTCACCCATGACGACGAAGGAGCGCCGGTCGCTGCGGTCGAGCCGGGCGGCCAGGGCGAAGCCCAGGCCCAGTGCCAGCCCGTGGCCGAGGGAGCCGGTGGGCATCTCCACGCCGGGGATCTCCGGATGGGGGTGTGCCATGAACTCGCTGCCGGCCGTGCCGTATTCGGCGAGCCGCTCGACGGGAAAGAACCCCCGCTCGGCGAGCGTGGCGTACAGCCCGATGCCGCCGTGGCCCTTGCTGAGCACCAGGATGTCCCGGTCCGGGTCGTCCGGGTGCTCGGGGTCGATCCGCAGCGCGTCAAAGTAGAGCGCCACCAGAATTTCCACCAGGGACATCGAGCCGCCGATGTGGCCGCCTTCCTGGCTGGCGCACATGTCGACGATGCGTTCCCGGATACGGCCGGCCGCGGCCCTCAACTGCTCGGTGCCGGGCACGGACCGTATGTCCGGCGGCGCGATCGCGCCATTCATCCTTTTCTCCATCCCGCTGTGACTGGCATCAATTCGGATGCAGACCGGTGAACTCCAGGCCGAGGTGCTCGGGCAGGCCGCATCGGATGTTCATGGCCTGCACGGCGTTCCCGGCGCCGCCCTTGACGAGGTTGTCCAGCGCCCCGATCAGCAGCGCGTGCGGCGATCCCGTTTCCACCGAGAACCCCACATCGCAGAAGTTGGATCCGGAGAGGATCTTCGGATCGGGGAACCGGTGCAGCCCGCGGCGTTCGGCCACGATCCGCACGAACGGCTCGTGCTGATAGCTCGTGCGATAGGCGGCCCGTAGCGCGCGCTCGTCCACTCCGTCCGCGAGCCGCACCCGGCACAGCACCTGGACGCCGCGTACGGCCTCCACCCCGCTGGCGGTCATCCGTACGGTCAGCCCGGTCGCCTGGGCCATCTCCGCCTCGTGCCGGTGCCGGTTCGGCGCGAACACGCGCAGCGCACCGCTCCGTTCGGCGTGCAGGTTGCCCGGCCCTGCGGTGGCGCCGGATCCGCTGGAGCCGGTCCGGGCGTCGACGGTGACCTCGCCTTCGACGAGTCCCGCCCGGGCCACCGGGGCCAGGGTGAGAATTCCCGCCGTGGCCATGCAGCCGGGCACCGAGATCCGGTCGGCCGTCCGCAGTTCTTCCCGGTGGAATTCCGGCAGGCCGGGCGTGAAGGAGTCGAGCAGATCGGCCGCCTCGTGGGGTACGCCGTAGTAATCGGCGTACACCTCCGGGGAACGCAGCCGGAAGTCGCCCGACAGGTCGATGACCGTCTTCGCATGGCCGAGGAACTCCGGCATGCGCCGCATGGTCTCCCGGTGCGGCGCCGCCAGGAACAACAGGTCGTACTCGCCCAGCGCGGCCGGTTCGCAAAAGCGCAGTTCGGTGCGTCCGCGCAGGTTCGGATGGACTCCGGCGACCGCCCGGCCGGCGAAGCTGCGGGACGTGGCGGCCGCCAGTTCCACCTCCGGGTGGCCCACGAGCAGGCGCAGCAGCTCTCCGCCGATGTATCCGGCGCCGCCCACCACGGCAACGCGCATCATGTCGCCCCCTTGGTCAGCATGTACCGCACAATGCGGTCGGCAACGTCCACCCGGTTTCCCTGGGCCTCCTGGAATCCCGCGAATTCCACCCGGTGGTTGACCTCCAGCACCGACGTCATGCCCTCGTCGTCGACGACGAGGTCGACGCCGGCGATTTCCGCCCCGACCGCGTCCGCCGCGGTGACGGCGAGTTTGGCGTCCTCCTCGCTGAGCGCAAGGAATTCACTGGCTCCGCCGCGTGCGACATTGGTGCGCCATTCGGAACTGCTGCGGTGGATGGCGCCGAGTACCTCACCGCCCACCACGATGACGCGTATGTCGCGGTCGAGTTTGGGGATCATTTCCTGGACATAGACGATGTGGGACTGCGGCGAGGGGAGGGCCGCGATGTGTTCGAGGACCGTGGCCGCGATCCGCGGGTCCTCCACCGGTGTGACCAGCCGGCCCCACGAGCCGACCAGCGGCTTGATCACCGCCGGGTACCCGATCTCGTCCAGCGCGGCCAGGGCCGCGTTTGGGGTCATGGCCAGCGCGGTCCGCGGAGTGGGCAGTCCGCGTCGTTGCAGCGCCATGGAGGTCAGCCACTTGTCACCGCAGATCGCGGTGGCGGCCGCGGTGTTCACGACGGTCGCGCCCGCCGCCTCCAGGGCGGTGGCCGCATAGCTCGCGCGGTACTGCCCGATCTCCCGGTTGAGAACGACCCGGTGGGCCGGCAGGCTCCCGCCGAGGGTGACGGACAGGTCCCGCGCGTCGAGGTAACTGAAGGCGACCGAGCGCTTTTCGAGCGCGGTCATGATGCGCTTCTCCTCCGTGCGGACTCTGGACGCCAGCACGGTGATGGACGGTTCCGGAGAACTCACCGCTACTCTCCCCAGTCCTCCTCGACCTCCGGCGCCTGGGCCAGGGTCGCCGGTTCCAACGAGGTCACCTCCAATTCGCTTCGGCAGTCACCACATTCGACGATTTCACTCACCCGGGTATCGGGTTCGATCTTTACCTGAGCATCACACTCAGGACATGCCGCGACGGACATGCGCCCTCCAAGGGATCCGAAATTACTGCGCTCCGCCGCAGTGCATGAATTCACTGCGGCGCGGCCAGGAAACAGTAACGCCAAAACGAGCAGGGGAACCATGCACAGATCGTTTTCGATCCCATCACCGGAGCTTATTTGAAGGGACAAATAAGGTGCCATTATGCGGGCCATAAAGACCTGCAACGGGTAACGGCCCTGACCCGGCGGAGGAAGCATCTAGTGTCCATCGGCATCACCTCAAGATTTCTTCCGCATATCCATGCGTACCGCTAGGAGTTGTCATGCAGGGAGCTGCCGCCAGTACCGCCGTCCACGAGGGCGTCCGGGTCTCGCTCGCCGACCCGGCGCTGCACACCCGCACCCCGGGCGAGGAGTTCGCCTGGTCCGTGCGGGGAGCGGGTACCGCGGAAGACCGGGTCATCCCCTTCCGGGCCCATCTGCCGGCGGTGTTCCCGCTGTTCGCGACGCGTCCGCGCTACGCGGTGCGTCATCTGCTGAAGACCGCGTCCGTGCCCGACCGCACGGTGCCCTTTGTCCACGAGCCGCCCGCCACCACGCTGAGCGCGTCCGGCACCTCGTACGACACCACGCCCGAGGCGGCCTTCGCACCGCGTATGAGCGAGGCCGAGCTCACCGATCTGTCGGTGGCCGTACCGCTGCCCGCCGGCCTGCTGGACGAGCCGAGCCTGCTGGCGTCCTTCGTCGACTACCGGGTGCTGGTCCGGCTGTCCGCCGTGGAGAACGACGCGCTGCTGCACGGCACCGCGGACAAGAAGATTCCCGGACTGCTCACCCTCCCCGAGAGCCGCCAGGCCCCGCTCGGTGACGACCTCGCCGAGGCCCTCACCTCCGCCGCCGCGGAGGTCGAGGAGACCGGCGGTTCGTGTGACGGCATCGTCGTCCACCCCTTCACCTACTGGGAGCTGGTCAAGGGCGGCGTCCTCGAACTGCTCGCCAGGGCCGGCATCACCGTCTCCCGTACCCGCATGATCCCGCGTGACCAGGTGCTGCTCGGCGACTTCCGGGCCGCGGCCACCCTCCTCGTGCCGGACGTGGCGTCGCTGGCGCTGCGCAGGGGCGCCGGGCCGGAGGGCTGCGACCTGATCGAGGCAACCACCCGTGTCGGCCTCGCCGTTCACCTGCCGCAGCACTTCCTGCTGCTGTCGCGCGACTGAAGCACGTGCCGGAGAAATCGGACGACCGCGATGACGACGGAAGGATCCCTCCCCCCGATGGCCGAAAAGCCCCCACGCATCCTCTACGTCACCGGCTGGATGCGCAGCGGCAGTACGCTGCTGGGCAATGTCCTCAATGAACTCCCCGGGGTATTGCATGTCGGAGAACTGCACTATCTGTGGCAGAACGGAGTGCTGGAATCGGGCACCAATTCCGACTGCGGCTGCGGACTGAGTCTGCGTGACTGTCCGTTGTGGTCGGCCGTGCTGACGGCCACCCAGTCGGCGACACCGGATGCCACCGCCACCGCCCACCACGTGACGATGCGCCAGCACGCCCTGCTGAGGACCCGCCACACCCGCACCCGGCTCGCCGAGGCGCGGGGCGAGACAGTGCCCGCGCCCGGTATCACCGAGCTCCTCGACCGTACGGCGGACATCTACCGGCTGGTCGCCCGCGAGGGCGGTGACCGCCTGATCGTGGACGGCTCGAAGTACCCGGCGGAGGCGGCGGCGCTGCTGGGTCGCAGCGACCTCGACGTCCGTGTGCTGCACGTCGTACGGGACCCGCGGGCCACCGCGCTGTCCTACCGGCGCAGCAAGCAGTACATCGACCCGATGAGCCCGGCGCGCAGCAGCAACTACTGGACGGCCTTCAACCTCGCCTCGGAGCTGATCGGTGAGAGCGCCGGCGGCCGGTATCTGCGGATCCGGCACGAGGACCTCTCACAGCGGCCGAAGGACGTCGTCACCGAGGTGCTGCGGTTCGCCGGACTCGACGACGCCTCACCGGTGGACGAGTCCGGAAAGGTGCACCTGAGCGGGAACCACACGGTCACCGGCAACCCCGACCGGCTGCGCCAGGGCGAGACCCTGATCCGCCCCGACAGCCGCTGGCACACCGAGCTCTCCGCCGCCGACACCGCCACGGTGACCGCGCTGACCGCTCCTCTGCTCGCCCGTTACGGCTACCCGGTGCTGCCCGGCCGGGTGTGGCCCTCGCCAGAAAAGGACCTCGGATAGTGGATCTCGGACTCGACGGCCGGGTCGCCCTGGTCGCAGCGTCGAGCAGCGGGCTCGGCCTCGCCGTCGCGCGCACCCTCGCGGCGGAAGGCGCCCATGTCGCGCTCTGCGGCAGGGATCCGGACAAGTTGGCGCGGGCCCGTGCGGAGGTGGACGGCTGCGGCCCCGGCAGGGTGGTGAGCACCGTGGTCGACCTGCGCGACGAGGACGCCGCCGCCGCGTGGGTACGGCAGACGGCCGAGGAATTCGGCGGGCTGCACATCGTGGTGACCAACTCCGGCGGTGTGCCGTTCGGCCCGGTGGAGAGCTTCAAGGTCGCCGAGTACCGGCAGGCGGTCAACGACAATCTGCTCCCCCATGTGTCGCTCTCGCTCGCCGCCGCGCCCTATCTCACCGAAGCCGGCTGGGGCCGGATCGTCATGATCACCTCCGAGGCGGTGCGCCAGCCGCACCCCGGGAGCGGTCTGTCCTCCGTCGCACGGCTGGGCGTGCTGGGGTTCGTCAAGGGGCTGGTGCACTCCCTCGGCGCCAGCGGGGTCACCGTGAACGTCCTGGCCCCCGGATTCCACCGGACACCGATCCTCGACGAGCAGTACGGGGCACAGGTGGAGGAGCGGATCGCCGAAGTCGCCAGGGAACTGCCGCTGGGCCGGATAGGCCGGGCCGAGGACCTGGGAAGCCTTGCCGCCTTCCTCGCCAGCGAGCAGGCGGCGTTCGTCACCGGCACCGTGCTGGTGGCGGACGGCGGCAACACACGCGGTATCGGCTGACGGAGCTGATGGAGCTGACGGAGGGGAATGTGAGCAAGGAAGCGTTGCCGGCAGGCACAAAGGTCGCGCCGTCCTCAGGAGCGGAGGCACAGCAGCCCTGGGTGCGCACCTTCCTGGGTGTCATCACCGCGCTGTTCTGCACCTTCGCCTCGTTCGGCCTGGTGATTCCGGTCATTCCGCGGCTGGTCACCGAGCAGCTGCACGGGTCACCGTTCGAGGTCGGGGCGACGTTCACCGTGTCGGGCGTGGTGGCGCTGCTCGTCAGGCCGTACGCGGGGCAGGTCGCCCAGCGGCGGGGCAGCCGGCCGGTGATGATGCTGGGCGCGCTGCTCATCATCGTCGTCGGCGCGCTGTACGCACTGCCGTTGGGCCTGCCCGGCCTGCTCGTGGCGCGTCTGGTGATGGGCGTGGGAGAGGCCTTTCTCTTCACCGCCGGGTCGGTGTGGACGGTGTCGCTCACTCCCCCGGAGCGGCGCGGCCAGATCGTCGGCTTCTACGGGCTGGCGATGTGGAGCGGGCTCACGGTGGGGCCGGTCCTGGGCGAGGTGGTGTTCCGCACCGGCTCGTACACCGCCGTGTGGATCCTTGCCTCGGCGCTGCCCGCCGTCGCGGTCGTGGTGCTGACGCTGCTGCCCAACAGCGCCCGTCTGGGCACCGCGGTCTCCGGCCGGCTGCTGCCGCCCTCGTCGGTGCTGCCCGGCCTGTCCCTGGGCTGCGGTGCCTTCGGGTACGCCGCGGTCGCGAGCTTCGGGGCGCTGTCGCTGACCTCCCGCGGAATCGCCAACGGCTCCTTGCTGCTGAGCCTGTTCAGCGTGGCGTATGTGGTCGTTCGGCTGGTCGCCGGGCGGATGCCGGACCGGATCGGCGCGCTGCCCGTGATCGTCGTCTCGGCCTCGGTCGAGGCCATCGGCATGGTGCTGATCGCGTTCGCCCCGTCCCTGTGGCCGGCGGCGGTCGGCGCGCTCATCGCCGGCGGCGGCTTCACCCTGCTCTACCCCGCCCTGGCCCTGATCACCATCGACACCTCACCGGAGGCCGAACGCGGCGCCGCGCTCGGCGCCATCACCTCCTTCTTCGATATCGCTGTCGGTATCGCGGGGCTGCTCGGCGGGCTGCTCGCCGAGGTGAGTTACACCGCGACCTTCCTGCTGTCCGCGGTGGCCGTCCTGGGCTCGCTGTTCACCGGCACCGTCGCGGCCCGGCGCCGTAACAAGGCGCTGGGGCTGCCGGCCCGCTGACCGCCCGATCCGCACAGCACTCTTCCCGTCCACGCATGAAAGGGAACGCAAGCATGCCCACCCTGGGAGAAGTAGCCAGCTCTCGCGATGCCGCGCTCTACGTGGTCAAGCTGGGCAGCGCGAGCCTCGCCCACCGCCAGGTCTTCGACGAACTCCTCGCGCTGCACAGGCGCGGCGCCCGGCTGCTGGTCATCGCGGGCGGAGCGGCCGGCATCACGGAGCACTACCGCCGCACCGGACGCGAGATCCGCACGGTGACCTCGCGCGACGGCGACGCGATACGGTACTGCCCGCCGGATGAAATACCGCATATCGTCGCGGCCTACGAGCAGATCACCCTGCCCCTGATCGAAAAGGAACTGGCCGACCGCGGCATGTCCGTGTTCGCCACGGTCGCCCGTGCCGGTTCCCTGGTACGGGCGACGGCCAACGGCCCGCTGCGGGTGGTCGAGGACGGCAGAACACGGCTGGTCCGCGACCATCGCGCGGGCACCGTGAGCTCCGTGGACGTACCCCGGCTGACCAGTCTGCTGGCCACCTTCGACGTGGTGTGCCTGTCGCCACCGGTCGCCGACACCGAGGGCGGCACGGCCCTGAACGTGGACGCCGATGTGCTGGCCGCCGAGGCCGCGAAGGCCCTGGACGCCGACCATCTCCGGCTGGTCACCGGCACCGCGGGTCTGCTCACCGACCCGGACTCGCCCACCAGCACCCTGCGCCACGCCATTGCCGGCGAGGGACAGGACTACGCCCGCGGCCGGATGCGGCAGAAGGTCCGGGCCGCGGAGATCGCCCTCGCGGGCACCTGCGACATCGCCATCACTGGGCCGCACACCCTGTCCACCTCCGAGGCCACCTGGTTCTGGCGGGCACCGGCTCCGGCGGCGGACCTCACCCTCCTCGCCCGCGCCGTCGAGCTGTCCTCCGTCTCCCGGGACGAGAGGGAGATCGCGGAGTTCCTCGTCCGGTGGTGTACCGAGAACGGGATCGACGCCGAGATCGACGCGGCCGGCAATCTGGTGGCCACCCGCGGTACGGGCTCCCGGCGGCTGCTGATGCTCGGTCATATCGACACCGTGCCGCACCGCTGGCCCGCCCGCTGGGACGGTGAGGTCCTCACC
This sequence comes from Streptomyces inhibens, assembly GCF_003389455.1. Lineage (GTDB taxonomy): Bacteria > Actinomycetota > Actinomycetes > Streptomycetales > Streptomycetaceae > Streptomyces > Streptomyces inhibens. The sequence continues at coordinate 18,744 of NZ_QUAC01000107.1, forward strand.
GGACGCGGCTGTGTCGACGCCAAGGCCAGCCTGGTGACGTATCTGGAGACGCTGGCCGAACTGGACCTTCCCGACGATGTGCAGGTGCGCGTGGTCGGGGCGGTCGAGGAGGAGATCACCGCGGCCGGTGCCTTCCACGTCCGCGATCACTATCCGGCCGACGCGGTGATCATCGGTGAGCCGAGCGGCGCCGCCGCGCTGACGATCGGCTACTACGGCCTGGTCAAGGTCCGGCTGAGCGTCTCCGAGCACACCGAGCACACCGCGGGCAAGGGGGTCAGCACGGCGGGCGACCGGATGGTCGAATCGCTGCGCGCCGTCCGCCAGGCGGTCGAGCGGCTGGACCAGGAGGCCATGACCGCGGTGCTCGGGATCCATGCGCTCAACCACGGCGATGTGCAGGCCGGCGAAGCGGTGGTGGATGTACGGGTCCCGCCGCAGCTCGACGTCGACGAGCTGCTGGCCGCGCTGCGGGCCGCGGTCGCCGCCCCGGTCGAACTTGAGGTCCTGCGGGCGACCCCGGGGGTTTCGACAGGACGCTCCAGCAGCCTCGTGAAGGTCTTCCAGCGTGCGTTCCGGACCGCTGGTGTGACACCTCGGTTCCTGCTCAAGAAGGGCAGCAGCGATATGAACACCTTGGCAACCACATGGCAGAACATCCCCATGGTGGCCTACGGGCCCGGTGATGCGAAGCTCGATCACACCCCGCACGAGCACATCGACGCGGCCGAGTTCCGGGCGGCCCGGGCCGTGCTGGCCACGGCGGTCCGAGAGTGGAGCGCGCTGTGAGCCACCCCCCGTACTGCACCTGCCGGCCCGGCGCGACCATCTGGCTCACCGGTCTGCCGAGCGCCGGAAAGAGCACCATCGCCCGCGCCGTCGCGGAGCTGCTGCGCGCCGGGGACCGGCGGGTGGAGGTGCTCGACGGCGACGAGCTGCGGATGTCGCTCTCCTCCGAACTGGGCTTCTCCCCCGAGGACCGGCGCCGCAATGTGCAGCGGATCGGCCTGGTGGCCGAGGTGCTGGCGCGTAACGGCGTCACCGTGCTCGTCCCCGTGATCGCGCCGTACGCCGATGTCCGCGAGGCGGTGCGCACCCGGCACGAGAAGAGCGGGACGGCATTCCTGGAAGTGCATGTGGCCACGCCGGTCGAGGTGTGCTCGGCACGGGATGTGAAGGGGCTCTACGCCAAGCAGGCCACCGGGCAGATCTCCGGGCTGACCGGGGTCGACGCCCCGTACGAGGTGCCCAAAGCACCGGATCTGCGGATCGAGCCGCATCTGCAGACCGTGGACGAGTCCGCGGCGGCCGTACAGACGCTGCTCATAGAGAAGGGACTGGCATGACCACCGCGGCACCACGCGCCGGCGACACCGGCAGTCCGTACGCGCTCGCGCACCTGGATGTGCTGGAATCGGAAGCGGTGCACATCTTCCGTGAGGTGGCGGGCGAGTTCGAGCGGCCGGTGATCCTGTTCTCCGGCGGCAAGGACTCCATCGTCATGCTCCATCTCGCGCTCAAGGCCTTCACCCCGGCCGCGCCGCCCTTCGCGCTGCTGCATGTGGACACCGGGCACAACTTCCCCGAAGTGCTCGACTACCGGGACCGCACGGTGGCCCGGCACGGTCTGCGGCTGCATGTCGCCTCGGTGCAGGAGTTCATCGACGCGGGCAGGCTCCAGGAGCGGCCCGACGGGACCCGTAATCCGCTGCAGACCGTGCCGCTGCTGGACGCCATCGAGAAGAGCCGCTTCGACGCGGTCTTCGGCGGCGGCCGGCGCGACGAGGAGAAGGCGCGCGCCAAGGAACGGGTCTTCTCGCTGCGCGACGAGTTCGGCGGCTGGGACCCGCGCCGCCAGCGCCCCGAGCTGTGGCAGCTCTACAACGGCAAGCACTCCCCCGGCGAGCACGTCCGCGTCTTCCCGCTGTCCAACTGGACCGAGCTGGACGTATGGCAGTACATCGCCCGCGAGAAGATCGAACTGCCGTCGATCTACTACGTCCACGAGCGGAAGGTCTTCCGCCGCAACGGGATGTGGCTGGCGCCGGGCGGCTGGGGCGGCCCGAAGGAGGGTGAGCAGCTCGAACTCCGGCAGGTGCGCTACCGCACCGTCGGTGACATGTCCTGCACGGGGGCGGTCGAATCCGACGCCGACACCGTCGAGAAGGTGATCGCCGAGATCGCCGCCTCCCGGCTGACCGAACGCGGCGCCACCCGCGCCGACGACAAGCTCTCCGAGGCCGCCATGGAAGACCGCAAGCGCGAGGGGTACTTCTGATGATCGTTGACACATTGCGTTTCGCGACCGCCGGCTCGGTGGACGACGGCAAGTCCACCCTCGTCGGGAGACTGCTGCACGACTCGAAGTCGGTGCTGTCCGACCAGCTGGCAGCCGTGGAAGCGGCCTCGCTGCGACGCGGGCAGCAGGCACCGGATCTCGCGCTGCTGACCGACGGGCTGCGCGCCGAGCGCGAGCAGGGCATCACCATCGACGTCGCCTACCGCTACTTCGCCACCCCCAGGCGCCGGTTCATCCTCGCCGACACCCCCGGCCATGTGCAGTACACCCGCAACATGGTCACCGGCGCCTCCACCGCCGACCTCGCCGTCGTCCTCGTCGACGCCCGCAACGGCGTCGTCGAACAGACCCGCCGGCACGCCGCGGTCACCGCGCTGCTGCGCGTCCCGCATGTCGTCCTGGCCGTCAACAAGATGGACCTGGTCGACTACGCCGAGCCCGTCTTCGCCGCCATCGCCGAGGAGTTCACGACGTACGCGGCCTCGCTCGGCGTACCGGAGATCACCGCCATCCCGGTCTCCGCGCTGGCCGGTGACAACGTCGTGGAGCCCTCGGCCCACATGGACTGGTACGGCGGACCGACCGTGCTGGAGCACCTGGAAACCGTGGCCGTCGTGGCGGACCCGGCCGGGGACGCGGCGCGTTTCCCGGTGCAGTACGTCATCCGGCCGCAGACCGCCGAGCACCCCGACTACCGCGGCTACGCCGGCCAGATCGCCTCCGGCGTACTGCGCGTCGGCGACGCCGTCACCGTCCTGCCGTCCGGCCGTACGAGCACCATCGAGGCGATCGATGTCCTGGGGGAGGCCACGGACGCGGCCTGGGCTCCGCAGTCCGTCACCGTCCGGCTGGCGGACGATCTGGATGTCTCCCGCGGCGACCTGATCGCGTCGGCCGCCTCGGCCCCCACGCCGACCCGGGACGTCGAGGCGACCGTCTGCCATGTCTCGGACCGCCCGCTCCATCCGGGTGACCGCGTACTGCTCACGCACACCACCCGCACCGTCCAGGCCATCGTCAAGGAGATCCCCTCCCGCCTCACCCTGGGCGACCTCTCGCAGCACCCCGCTCCGGGCGCGCTCACCGCGAACGACATCGGCCGTATCGTCGTCAGAACCGCCGAACCGCTCGCCCTGGACGCCTACGCCGACTCCCGGCGCACCGGCTCCTTCCTCCTCATCGACCCGGCGGACGGCACCACCCTCGCCGCCGGAATGGCAAGCACGGCCGTGTGATGGGGGCGGCCAGAGTCCATACCGTCGCCGTGGTGGGGGCCGGTGCCGCCGGCACCCTCACGGCGGCCCGGCTGCTCGACGCGGCGGACACCGCGCGGCTCCCCGTCGAGGTCCAGCTGATCGACCCGGCGGCGGCGACCGGGCAAGGAGCCGCGTACTCCACCACCGACCCGCGGCACCTGCTGAACGTGCCGGCCGGCAAGTTGAGCGCCCGCCCCGACCGGCCGGACGACTTCACCGCCTGGCTCACCGGGAAACTGTCCCGGCGGGTCGGCTCCGGGGAGTATGTGTCGCGCCTCCACTACGGCCACTATCTGTCCGATCACCTGGCACGGGCCATCGACGGCACCGCCCACGGCCGCTTCCGCAGACGGCACGAGCGCGTCGTGGACCTGGTCGACGACGACGGTCTGCGGCCGGTGTTCTCGTCGGGAGCGCAGCTGCGTGCCGACTCCGTGGTGCTCGCGCTCGGCCAACTGCCCGCCGGCGGCGGCTGGTTGCCCGGCCCGGTGACCTCACCGGGGATCCTTTCCGATCCCTGGGCGCCGGGCGCGCTCGACAGGGTTCCGCCGCACTCCGATGTGCTGCTGGTGGGCACCGGGCTGACGATGAGCGACCTCGCACTCACGCTGGCGCGGCCGGGCCGTGTCGTCCACGCGGTCTCCCGCCACGGCCTCGTACCGCAGCGCCACACGCCGCAGCCACTGCCCGCGGTCACCCCGCCCCCGTACCGCGAGTGCGGTGATCTGCCGTCCCTGCGCCGGATGGTGCTGCACCAGGCAGCGGTCTGCCGGCGTCTTTACGGGGACTGGCGTCCGGCCATCGACGGTCTGCGGCCCTGGACCGCCGCGCTGTGGCAGCGGATGACGCCCGAGGACCGGCGCCGCTTCCTCGCCGAGGACCACCGCCACTGGGAGGTGCACCGGCACCGGATGCCTCCGCAGACCGCCGACGCGCTGTCCGCGGCCCGCGCGGACGGCAGGGTGAGCATCACCGCCGGCCATATCGTCCGCGCCACGCCCACCGACAGCGGCGTACACCTCCGGCTCTCCGACGGACGCCCCCTGCACGTCGGTGCCGTCGTGAACTGCACCGGAGCGCAGCGCGCCCTGCACGAATCGACCGACCCCCTCATCAGCTCCCTGCTGAGCACCGGCCTCGGCCGCGCCGGCCCGCTGGGCCTCGGTCTCGACACGGCCGACGACGGAAGGCTCCTCCCGGCCGCGGGGCGCCGCCCGGCGCCCGTGTGGACCCTGGGATCCCTGCGGCTGGGCAACCTGTGGGAGACCACGGCGATCCCCGAGATCCGCGTCCAGGCGGCGGAGGTCGCCGCCGGTGTGGTCGCGCACGCGCTGCGCCCGGCGCGGGCGTCCGTCACGGCAGCGGGAAGGGGAGCTCCAGGCCGGTGAGCGTGTCGGGGCAGCCGCAGGTGCGTTCCTTCGGCAGCCGGTCGAGGGTGTCCAGGACGAGCCCGCGCAGCCGCTCGGTGTTCTCGGCGAAGACCCTGAAGACCTCCTCCTGCGACACGCTCTGCTGTGCGTCGATGCCCGCGTCGAGGTCGGTGACCAGGGCGATCGCGGTGTAGCACAGGGCGAGTTCACGGGCCAGTACCGCCTCGGGGTGCCCGGTCATGTTGACCAGCGACCATCCCGCGGCGGCGTACCACTGCGACTCGGCGCGGGTGGAGAACCGCGGCCCCTGGATGACGACCATCGTCCCGCCGTCCGTCGCCCCGGTCCCGGCCGCGGCGGCCGCCTCCAATGCCGCCTGCCGCCCGTGCGAGCAGTACGGGTCGGAGAACGAGACATGCACCGCGCCCTCCTCGTAGAAGGTCTGGACGCGGCCGCTCGTACGGTCCACCAGCTGGTCGGGGACGACGACGGTGCCGGGGCCCAGATCGGGGCGGAGCGAACCGACGGCGCACGGTGCCAGGACCTGGCGGACGCCCAGCGAGCGCAGAGCCCACAGGTTCGCCCGGTAGTTGATCCGGTGCGGAGGCAGCGCGTGGCCGCGCCCGTGACGGGGCAGGAAGGCGACGCGCCGGCCGCCGACCTGGCTCAGGGTGATCGCGTCGGAGGGTTCGCCGTAGGGGGTGTCCACGGTGATGCGTTCGGCGTCGGCGAGGAGTTCGTAGAAGCCGCTGCCGCCGATGACGGCGAGGTCGGCCGCGGGGGCAGTGGTTCGGGTGGTGGTCATGTGTCCTGTCTCGCTCACGGGGTCCGGGTCGAGGGGGCGGGTGTGGTGCCGCCGGGGTGGGGCGGGGGATCCAGCCGGGCCAGGTCGGCGAGGACGGGGTGGCCGTCGACGGACGGTCCGCGGGGGTCGTCCGGGCGGCGCACCGCGACGGTCTGCCATCCGGCCGCCGCGGCGGCGTCCAGCTCGGCCCGCACATCGCTCAGGAAGAGCGTCTGCCCGGGGGGCACGTCCAGGGCGCGGCTGATCGTCCGGTAGGACTCCGGCTCCCGTTTGGGCCCGGCCGTCGTCAGATCGAAATAGCCGTCGAGCAGGCCGGTCAGATCGCCGTGATTGCTGTGGGCGAACCAGTGGCGCTGGGCAAAGACCGAACCGGAGGAGTACACATGGCGTCCGATGCCGGCGGCCTGCCAGCGGGCCAGCGCCGCCGGTACATCGTCGTAGACGTGCCCGTGCAGGGTTCCGTCGGCGTAACCCGCCGCCCAGATCTCGCCCTGCAGCGCCTTGAGCGGGGCTGCCTTGACGTCGGCGTCGGTCCAGGCGTGCAGTGCGGCGACCGCCCCCGACTCGTCGAGGTCCGGTGCTCCGGTCGCCGCGCGGATACCGTCGAGCACGCTCGTCCAGCGGGCTTGGCCGCGGTGGGCGGCGAACCACGCGGCGAACCGTTCGCGCGCGTAGGGGAAGAGCACCGTGTGCACATGGTCGGCCGAGCCGGTGGTGCCCTCGATGTCCAGGACGACGGTGCGTACGGGGGCGAGGTTCACGGCGCCGCCGGCTGCGGGGGCACCGCCACGAGTGCGTCGAGGGAGGGGAACGCACGGGCGAGGGGGTCACAGGTGAAGTCCCCGACCCAGCCGTCCTCCTCCTCGAAGAAGCGGATGGCCACGAAGTCGGGGCGGGTGCCCATGTCGAACCAGTGCCGGGTGCCGGCCGGTACCGACAGCAGATCGCCCGCCTCGCACACCGTGGCGTAGACCTTCTCCTCCAGGTGCAGGTAGAAGCAGCCCCGGCCGTGGGCGAAGAAGCGCACCTCGTTCTCCGCGTGGCGGTGCTCCTCCAGGAAGGTGGACCGGGCCTTCGCCGCCTGTTCGGCCCATCCCGGATCAGTGCTCGGGTGCAGCCGCGCCACGTCCACGACCTTCATTCCCTCGCGGCCGCACAGTTCGTCCACCTGCGCGCGATAGCGCTCCAGCACCTCGGCGCTGTCGTCCTGGGGCGTGACGGGGCCGCGGACCGGCCAGTGCCGTAGCTCCACGCCGTGGCCGGCGAGCGTCCCGGCGATCGTCGGTGCGTCGGTGGTCCGCAGCAGCACGGTCTGCGGTGCGTCGTCCGGCATCACCTGAAGGAGCGTCATGCGGTCTTCCCTTCCAAGGACGTGACGGGCCGCGCCGGCCAGTTGCCGGCGTCGAGCAGAACGAGGTGGCAGATCGCCTCCATGCACTCCAGCCGGTTGCGCGCCTGCGCCAGATCGCGGCCCCAGACCGTGATCCCGTGGTCGGCGATGAGCAGCGCGGGTGGTGCCTTCGGCCGGGATCGCAGGTGGTCCGCCACCTCGGTGGCTATCCTCCCGACATCCGCGTGGTTGGGGAAGACGGGCACTTCGGTGGCGGACGGATCCCTCAGGCCCAGGCCCTTGAGAAGTTCGAAGCCGCGGAGCGGGAGCAGGGTGGGGCCCGCTTCCGCCCTCTCGCGGGCCCAGCGGCCGGCGACCGCCGTCGCGTAAGGGGCGTGCACATGGATGACGGCCCGGGCGTCCGTGGTCCGGTACACCGCCGCGTGGATGGCGGTCTCCGCGGAAGGCGGGGGTCCGTCGGCGGCCACCGGCCGCGCGGTCTCGGCGTGTACGGCCACCATGTCACGGGCCGTCAGCTCGCCCTTGTCCCGCCCGCTGGCGGTGATCAGCGCCGTGCCGCCGGCGGTGTCCGCGCGGGCCGAGACATTGCCGGAGGTGCCGGGCATCCAGGCGCGCTCGTACAGGGTCCGTGCCATGGCGGCGATCTCGGCGCCCAGCCGCTGCCCGTCCGGGAGTTCCGCGGGCTCCTCCCGGGGCCGCTGCACCCGGCGCTCGGAGACGATCGCGGTGATCAGCTCGGCGGGGGTGACATCGAAGGCGGGGTTGAAGACGGCGGTCCCGGCCGGGGCCACCGGTGCGCCCGCGCACTCGACGACCTCGGCGGCGGCGCGCTCCTCGATGGTGATTCCGGCGCCGGTCGTCAGTGCGGGATCCCGGGTGGACTCGGGTGCGATCACCAGGAAGGGGACGCCGCTGCGGGCCGCGGCGACCGCGACGCCGTACGTACCGATCTTGTTCGCCACATCGCCGTTGACGGCTATCCGGTCGGCGCCCACCAGTACGCAGTCCACCATGCCGGAGGCGATCGCGGCGGCGGCCGCGGAGTCGACGCACACCCGGTGCGGCACATCCGCCTCACGCAGCTCCCACGCCGTGAGCCGGGCGCCCTGCAGCAGCGGGCGGGTCTCGTCCACGAGCACCTCGGCGACCCGTCCCCGGGCGGCGAGTTCGAGGATCACGCCGAGGGCGGTGCCCACCGCGGTGGTGGCCAGGCGGCCGGTGTTGCAGTGGGTGAGCAGCCGCAGCGGGCGGTCGGGCAGCAGGGTGCCGAGCAGGTCCGCCGCCCGTCGCACCATCGCCGTGTTCACCTCGGCATCCTCGCGCAGCATGGCCAGACCCTCGTCGAGGACGGCTCCGTGGCCCCCGTCGAGCCGGGAAAGCACCCGCCGGACGGCCCACTCCAGGTTGACCGCGGTCGGGCGGGCGGCCACCAGCCGCCGGGCGTCCGCCCGCACCGCCGGCTCGTCGACGCCGCCGTGGGGCCCGGCGTGCCGCCGGGCGGACAGCGCCACACCGAGCGCACC
>NZ_QUAC01000116.1 GCF_003389455.1 Streptomyces inhibens
AGCGCTGCTGCCGGCGGGGGCGCCGCTGACCGCCGCCCCCGCCGCGGCCGCGGCCCGAACGGCACACCGCACCACACCCGCCGCCCCGGCCACACCGGTCCTCGACGGCAGGCGCCTCCAGCAGGCGAAGCAGCGCCTAGACGCCGGCGACCCCGCACTGCGGCACGCCGTACGGCAGTTGCGGACCAAGGCCGACGGGTGGCTGGACCAGGGCCCGTGGACGGTGGTCGACAAACCCGGGCCGGCGCCGGGCGGTGACCCGCACGATTATCTGAGCCAGGCGCCGTACTGGTGGCCCTCGCAGCCCAGGACCCCCGAGAACCCGCGTGGTTGCCCGTACGTCCAACGGGACGGCGAGCGCAATCCCGAGGTGGACACCGGCACCGACCACGCCGACCGCGGCAAGGTCTTCGACTCGGTCAGTACGCTCAGCCTCGCCTGGTACTACACCGGCCGGGCGGCCTACGCCGAGCACGCCGCGAGGATTCTGCGCACCTGGTTCACCGACCCGGACACCCGGATGAACCCGAATCTGGACCATGCGCAGTTCATCCCCTGTAAGTACGACGGCCGGGCCATCGGCATCATCGACTTCTCGCAGCAGTTCACCGGGGTGCTGGACGCCACCGCGATCCTCGACACCGGTGCGCCCGGCTGGACCGGCGCCGACCGGACCGCGATGCGCGGCTGGTACCGGGACTTCCTGGGCTGGCTGGTGCACAGCGAATTCGGCAAGGAGGAGGCCGCGGCGGACAACAACCACGGTTCCTTCCACGACATGCAGGTCGCGGCGCTCGCGGTGGCCACCGGCGACCGGGCGCTGGCCCGTACGACGGCAGGCGCGGCGCGCACCGGGCGGATCGACGCACAGATCACCGCCGACGGACGGCAGCCCAATGAGCTCGCCCGCACCCGCAGCTGGCACTACTCGACCTTCAACCTGGTCGCCCTCACCCGGCTCGCCGACATCGGCAGGCACGTCGGCGTCGACCTCTGGGCCTACCGCGGCCCCAAGGGCGCGAGCCTGACCGGGGCGGTCGACCATCTGCTCCCGGCCGCGACCGGCGGCCGCTGGCCGTATCCGGAGCTGGACTTCCATGCGTACGCCGCGAGCGACCTCGTCCATGCGGCGGCGGACGCCGGGGACCGCAAGGCCCGCGCGGCGCTGGCCCACCTGGAGGCCCCGCCGGGCGGTGATCTGTGGGGGCTGCGCCCGGCGGCGGAACAGCTGGACTCGATCGCGGGGTGAGCGGGCGGGCGCGGCGGCGCCCGCCACCCGTTCGGCCGCGTGCTGTCGCCCCCGCCCCGGGGGCGCGCCTAGCGTGCCGACTGGGGACCGCGCTCTGCGGGGCGCGCGGCCACGGGAGGTGAGCGATGAGCCCGACAGACCCGCCAAAAACGTCGCCCGGGGAGCCGGCGGCCCCGCGCCGGCCCAGGTGGGGCGTACTGGCCCTGGTGGGACTCATCGGATTCGGCATGGTCCGCCAGGGCCTGTCCGGCGAGGCGGACGGACCGCCGCAGCCGGGGGCCGCCACCTCGGTCTTCCCCGGCGACCGCCCGCCCGACGGCCCCGCACCGCCGCCGCTGCCCCGCTCCGCCCCCGCCCGGGTGGCGATCCCGTCGATCGAGGTGTCCGCCCCGGTGATGCCGCTGGGCCTGGACAAGGACGGCTGGATCGAGGCCCCGCCGGCCGGGGACGCCGATCTGGCGGGCTGGTACGCGGACGCGCCGTCGCCCGGCGAGAGCGGCACCGCCGTCCTGGTCGGCCATGTCGACTCGGCCGGCGGGCCCGCGGTCTTCTACGGACTGGGCGCCCTGGAGAAGGGCAAGACGATCCGGGTGACCCGCCAGGACGGGCGGACCGCGGTCTTCGAGGTCTACGGGATCCATGTCTTCGACAAGCGGAAGTTCCCCGCCCGGAAGATCTACGGCAGCACCGGCCACCCCGAGCTGCGCGTCCTGACCTGCGGCGGCGACTACTCCGCGGGCTCCGGCTACGCGGGCAATGTGGTGGTCTTCGCCAGGATGACGGGCACAACCTAGGGACAGGCCCTCAGGAGATATCCCACCGGGTGAGCGGGTATCTCACGATTCGGAACGGCTCCCGCCGCACCGCCCGCCGCGTCTCCGTCCCACTCATCGGGCGGGATCGAAGCCCCGGATTCCGGTGTGATGTGCTGGCCCCATGAGCATCTCGGTCACCACCTGGTATCTGGAGCAGACCTCCCGCGACGAGCTGTCCCCCGTCCAGGAACCGCCGGCCGAGCAGGGTGTCCGGATCGTCCGGTCCGAGGTACCGTCGCCCGAGTTCAGTCGCTTCCTCTATACGGCGGTCGGCGGGGATGTCACCTGGACCGACCGGCTGACCTGGTCGTACGCGCAGTGGGCGGAGTACCTCGGGCGGCCGGGGGTGGAGACCTGGGTGGCGTACGAGCGCGGCACGCCCGCCGGGTTCATCGAGCTGGAGGCGGCTCCGGACGGATCCGTGGAGATCGTCTACTTCGGGCTCGTCCCGGGCTTCCGGGGGCGCCGGATCGGCGGGCATCTGCTCGCGTACGGGATCGAGCGCGCCTGGGACCTGGCCGAGCGCCGGCCGGGACAGGCGCAGACCAAGCGGGTGTGGCTGCACACCTGCACCAAGGACGGCCCGCATGCGATGGCCAACTACCAGCGGCGCGGCTTCCGGCTCTACGACACCACGGTGACCGAGGAGCCCGAGGTACCGGCTCCGGGACCCTGGCCCGGCGCGGGTCCGCTGACGCCCCACACACTCGCCGGAAAGTGACCCACGACACATCATCTCGTCATACGAGACGATGGTGTCCGAATCCTGGATAACGGTGGACTGGCCGGAGAACGGCGTGCCAGGCTTCCGCCATGTCTCGAGCTGGAATTGCCTTGGTGAGTCGGCGGCACGTCGACCTCGGCCGCATGTCCAGCGCCATTTGTCGGGCGGGCTGAGGCTGTATTGACCAGGGGCCTTCGGCCCCGGGCAGCGCCCAGCACCACCGAACTTCCCGCCGTCCCCATCGTCGTGGACGCGCTGAGACCCCACGACCCGCAGACCTCCTCCGACGCGTCGCCACGCGCCGTCTTTCGGTGTGTCCGCGCAGGTCATCGTGGGTGCCCGGCGCCCAGGTCCGCATCCCTTGAGCCCCGCCCAGAAGGACGTACACCCATGGCCGCCACCCCGGAAAGCCCCGCAGCCGCCACGACCCGCCGCAAGGCCGGACGCCACCGCGGCGAGGGCCAGTGGGCCGTTGGTCACTTCACGCCGCTCAACGGCAATGAGCAGTTCAAGAAGGACGACGACGGTCTCAATGTGCGGACACGCATTGAGACGATCTACTCCAAGGCCGGTTTCGACTCGATCGACCCCAACGACCTTCGCGGGCGGATGCGTTGGTGGGGCCTGTACACCCAGCGCAAGCCCGGGATCGACGGCGGCAAGACCGCGATCCTGGAGCCGGAGGAGCTGGACGACAAGTACTTCATGCTGCGGGTCCGCATCGACGGCGGGCGGCTGACCACCGAGCAGCTGCGCGTCATCGGCGAGATCTCACAGGAGTTCGCGCGCGGCACCGCGGACCTCACCGACCGGCAGAACGTCCAGTACCACTGGATCCGGATCGAGGACGTACCGGAGATCTGGCAGCGGCTGGAGGCCGTGGGCCTGTCCACCACCGAGGCGTGCGGTGACACCCCCCGTGTCATCCTCGGCTCGCCGGTCGCCGGGATCGCCGAGGACGAGATCATCGACGGCACCCCGGTCATCGAGGAGATCCAGCGCCGGATCATCGGCAACCCCGCGTTCTCCAACCTGCCGCGCAAGTTCAAGTCCGCGGTCTCCGGCTCGCCGCTGCTGGACGTCGCGCACGAGATCAACGACATCTCGTTCGTCGGCGTCGAGCACCCCGAGCACGGTCCGGGCTTCGATGTGTGGGTCGGCGGCGGACTGTCGACCAACCCCAAGCTCGGTGTCCGGCTGGGCGCATGGGTCTCGCGCGAGGAGGCCGCCGATGTCTACGAAGGCGTCATCTCGATCTTCCGCGACTACGGCTACCGCCGGCTGCGCACCCGCGCCCGGCTGAAGTTCCTGGTCGCCGACTGGGGCACGGAGAAGTTCCGCCAGGTGCTGGAGGACGAGTACCTCAAGCGGAAGCTGACCGACGGGCCCGCTCCGGCGCAGCCCGGGCAGCAGTGGCGCGACCACGTCGGTGTGCACAGGCAGAAGGACGGCCGCTACTACGTGGGCTTCGCCCCGCGCGTCGGCCGGGTGGACGGCACCACCCTCACCAAGATCGCCGAACTCGCCGCGCAGCACGGCTCGGGCCGGCTGCGGACCACCGCCGAGCAGAAGATGATCGTGCTGGACATCGACGAGTCGCAGGTCGACTCGCTGGTCTCCGGTCTGGAGTCGCTCGACCTGCGGGTCAAGCCGTCCCCGTTCCGGCGCGGCACGATGGCCTGCACCGGCATCGAGTTCTGCAAGCTGGCGATCGTCGAGACCAAGGGCCGTGGCGCCTCGCTGATCGACGAACTGGAGCGCCGGCTCCCCGAGTTCGACGAGCCGATCACCATCAACATCAACGGCTGCCCCAACGCCTGCGCCCGTATCCAGGTCGCGGACATCGGCCTCAAGGGCCAGCTGGTCCTGGACGACGACGGCAACCAGGTCGAGGGCTACCAGGTGCACCTGGGCGGTGCGCTCGGGCTGGAGGCCGGTTTCGGCCGCAAGGTCCGCGGCCTGAAGGTCACCGCCGACGAACTGCCCGACTACGTCGAGCGGGTGGTGCGCAACTTCCAGGAGCAGCGCACCGAGGGTGAGCGGTTCGCCCAGTGGGCGGCCCGTGCGGAAGAGGGTGCGCTGAAGTGAGCGAACGCGCCGCGCCCTTCTACTGCCCGTACTGCGGGGACGAGGACCTGCGCCCTTCGGAAGAAGAAGGCCACGGTGCTTGGGAATGCCGGTCGTGCAGCCGCGCGTTCCGGCTGAAGTTCCTGGGCCTGCTGGCCCCGGGACGGACCGGACATTCCCCCGCCGCTTCCCCCGGAGGTGAGTCGTGACCACCCCTACCACCGCTGCCGACCTTCAGCAGCTCGCCGAACAGGCGGGCCGTGACCTGGAGGACGCGCCGGCCCTGGAGATCCTCAAGTGGGCCGCCGAGACGTTCGGTCCGCGCTTCTGCGTCACCTCGTCCATGGAGGACGCGGTCGTCGCGCACCTGGCGTCGCGGGCGTTCCCCGGCGTGGACGTGGTCTTCCTGGACACCGGCTACCACTTCCCGGAAACGATCGGGACGCGGGACGCGGTGGCCGAGGTGATGGACGTCAATGTCATCACCCTGACTCCTCGTCAGACAGTGGCCGAGCAGGACGCCGAGTACGGACCGAAGCTGCACGACCGCAACCCCGACCTGTGCTGCGCACTGCGCAAGGTCAAGCCCCTCGAAGAGGGTCTGACCGGCTACGACGCATGGGCCACGGGCCTGCGCCGGGACGAGTCGCCCACCCGGGCGAACACCCCGGTCGTCGGCTGGGACCCCAAGCGCCAAAAGGTCAAGGTCTCGCCGATCGCCCGCTGGACGCAGGCCGACGTGGACGCGTATGTGACCGAGCACGGTGTGCTCACCAACCCGCTGCTGATGGACGGCTATGCCTCCGTCGGCTGCGCGCCCTGCACCCGCCGGGTGCTGGCGGGCGAGGACATACGGGCCGGCCGCTGGGCCGGCAGCAACAAGACCGAGTGCGGGCTGCACGGATGACCGAGCATCAGGAGAGAGCAATGACGGGCGCCACGATCTGGCTGACCGGTCTGCCGAGCGCGGGCAAGACGACCATCGCGCACGAGTTGGCCGGCCGGCTGCGCGGCGAGGGCCACGCCGTCGAGGTGCTCGACGGCGACGAGATCCGCGAGTTCCTCTCCGCGGGCCTCGGTTTCACCCGCGAGGACCGGCACACCAACGTCCAGCGCATCGGCTTCGTGGCCGAGCTGCTGGCGAGCAACGGCGTCAAGGCGCTGGTGCCGGTGATCGCGCCGTACGAGGACAGCCGCGAGGCGGTACGGGGGCGCCACCAGAGCGAGGGCACCGCGTACTTGGAGGTGCATGTGGCCACCCCGGTCGAGGTGTGCTCCGAGCGTGATGTGAAGGGCCTGTACGCCAAGCAGGCGGCCGGCGAGATCTCCGGTCTGACCGGCGTGGACGACCCCTACGAGCAGCCCGAATCGCCCGATCTGCGCATCGAGTCGCACACCCAGACCGTGCAGGAGTCCGCAGCCGCGCTGCACGCGCTGCTCGTCGAAAGGGGACTGGCGTGACCACCGCGACCGTTCTGACCGAGACCGGCGGCGAGCCGGGGGGCGACAGCCTCTATGCGCTGTCGCACCTGGACGCCCTGGAGTCCGAGGCGGTGCACATCTTCCGCGAGGTGGCGGGCGAGTTCGAGCGGCCGGTGATCCTGTTCTCCGGCGGCAAGGACTCCATCGTCATGCTCCACCTGGCGCTGAAGGCGTTCGCGCCGGCCGCGGTGCCGTTCTCGCTGCTGCACGTCGACACCGGGCACAACTTCCCCGAGGTCCTCGACTACCGCGACCGCACCGTCGAGCGGCACGGCCTGCGGCTGCACATCGCCTCCGTCCAGGAGTTCATCGACCGCGGTGAGCTGCGCGAGCGGCCCGACGGCACCCGTAATCCGCTGCAGACCGTGCCGCTGCTGGACGCCATCGAGAAGAGCCGCTTCGACGCGGTCTTCGGCGGCGGCCGGCGCGACGAGGAGAAGGCGCGCGCCAAGGAACGGGTCTTCTCGCTGCGCGACGAGTTCGGCGGCTGGGACCCGCGCCGCCAGCGCCCCGAGCTGTGGCAGCTCTACAACGGCAAGCACTCCCCCGGCGAACACGTCCGCGTCTTCCCGCTCTCCAACTGGACCGAGCTGGACGTATGGCAGTACATCGCCCGCGAGAAGATCGAACTGCCCGCCATCTACTACGCCCACGAGCGTGAGGTCTTCGCCCGTAACGGGATGTGGCTGGCGCCCGGTGAGTGGGGCGGCCCCAAGGACGGCGAGCGCCTGGAGACCCGGCAGGTGCGCTACCGCACGGTCGGCGACATGTCCTGCACCGGCGCGGTCGACTCCGACGCCGAGACCATCGAGGCCGTCATCACGGAGATCGCCGCGTCCCGGCTGACCGAACGGGGTGCCACCCGGGCCGACGACAAGATGTCCGAGGCCGCCATGGAGGACCGCAAGCGCGAGGGGTACTTCTAACCATGAGCACGATCAATACCGTTGACGCGGGTGCCACCTCACTGCTGCGTTTCGCCACCGCCGGGTCCGTGGACGACGGCAAGTCGACCCTGGTGGGCCGGCTGCTGCACGACTCCAAGTCGGTGCTCGCCGACCAGCTGGAGGCCGTCGAGCACGCCTCCCGCAACCGCGGGCAGGAAGCGCCCGACCTGGCGCTGCTGACCGACGGGCTGCGCGCCGAGCGCGAGCAGGGCATCACCATCGATGTCGCCTACCGCTACTTCGCCACGCCGCGGCGCCGCTTCATCCTGGCGGACACCCCCGGCCATGTGCAGTACACCCGCAACATGGTCACCGGCGCCTCCACCGCCGAGCTGGCCGTGGTGCTGGTCGACGCCCGCAACGGTGTCGTCGAGCAGACCCGCCGGCATGCCGCGGTCGCCGCGCTGCTGCGCGTCCCGCATGTCGTCCTGGCCGTCAACAAGATGGACCTGGTCGACTACGCCGAGCCCGTCTTCGCCGCCATCGCCGAGGAGTTCACGACGTACGCGGCCTCGCTCGGCGTACCGGAGATCACCGCCATCCCGATCTCGGCGCTGGCCGGCGACAACGTCGTGGAGCCCTCCGCCCATATGGACTGGTACGGCGGACCGACCGTGCTGGAGCACCTGGAGACCGTGCCCGTCGTCGCCGACCCGTCGGACGACCCCGGCCGTTTCCCGGTCCAGTACGTCATCCGGCCACAGACCGCCGAGCACCCCGACTACCGCGGCTACGCGGGCCAGATCGCCTCCGGCGTACTGCGCGTCGGCGACGCCGTCACCGTCCTGCCCTCCGGCCGTACGAGCACCATCGAGGCGATCGACGCACTCGGCCAGGCCGTGGACGTCGCCTGGGCGCCGCAGTCGGTGACCGTCCGGCTCACCGATGACCTGGACATCTCGCGCGGTGACCTGATCGCCCCGACCGCCACGGCGCCGTCGGTCTCCCAGGACATCGAGGCCACCATCTGCCATGTCGCCGACCGGCCGCTGACCGTCGGCCAGCGGGTGCTGCTCAAGCACACCACCCGCACGGTCAAGGCGATCGTCAAGGACATCCCGTCCCGGCTGACGCTGGACGACCTGTCCCAGCACCCGGCGCCCGGTGAGCTGGTCGCCAACGACATCGGACGGATCGTGGTCCGTACGGCCGAGCCGCTGGCCCTGGACGCCTACGCCGACTCCCGGCGCACCGGTTCGTTCCTACTGATCGACCCGGCGGACGGTACGACGCTGACCGCGGGAATGGCGGGCACCGCCTTCGCGGAGGCGGCGGCCGACGCCGCGCCGGCCGACGCGGCGGACGACGAGGGATGGGACTTCTGATCATGCTCAAGGACATGTTCTCGACCTTCGCGAAGGAGGGCGGCCGCATCGGCAGCGGCGCCCTGGGGAGCGGCCAGGGCGGAGTCGGCCGATGTGTGTGCTGACGATGCTCGACTCCGTACCCCCCACACCACCCTTCCGAAGATCCATAGCTCCGCCGGGCGCGCCTTAGCAGGGCGCGTACTGCCCGGCCCTCCGAGAGGAACTCCTCCCGTGTCTGCCGTTCGACACCGCCTGCTGGCGGCCGCCGCAACCGTCCCGCTCCTGATCGGCGCGCTGGGCGCCTGCGGCTACGGCTCCGAGGCCAAGAAGGACACTTCGTCCGGCGTCGCCCCCAAGGGCGCGAAGACCGACGGACTTGATCAAGTGAAGATCGGGTTCTTCGGCAACACCACCCACGCCACTCCCCTGATCGGCCTCCAGAAGGGCCTGTTCCAGAAGGAACTGGGCGGCACCGCGGTGAAGTCCTCCGTGTTCAACGCGGGCCCCGCGGAGATCGAGGCGCTCAACTCGGACGCCATCGACATCGGCTGGATCGGCCCCTCCCCCTCGATCAACGGCTACGCCAAGTCGCACGGCAAGAGCCTGAAGATCATCTCGGGCTCGGCCTCCGGCGGTGTCTCGCTCGTGGTCAACCCCAAGAAGATCAAGAGCCTGAACGATCTCAAGGGCAAGACGATCGCGACCCCGCAGCTGGGCAACACCCAGGACGTCGCGCTGCTGAACTACCTTGCCGAGAAGGGCTACAAGGTCGACGCCACCACCGGCAAGGGTGATGTCACCGTTCAGCGCACCGACAACAAGGTGACGCCGACCGCCTTCGAGCAGGGCTCCATCGACGGTGCGTGGGTGCCCGAGCCCACCGCTTCCAAGCTCGTCGCCCAGGGCGGCAAGACGATCCTGGACGAGAAGAAGCTGTGGAAGGACGGGAAGTTCGTCATCACGAACGTGATCGTCTCGCAGAAGTTCCTCAAGGAGCACCCGAAGGCCGTCGAGGCGGTGCTGCGTGCCTCGGTGAAGACCAACGCCTGGATCCGTACGCATCCGGCCGAGGCGAAGAAGGCGCTCAACGCCAAGCTCGCCGATCCGCAGATCGCCGGCAAGGCGCTGCCGGAGAACGTGATCGACCCGGCGTTCCGGAACATCGACGTCACCGATGACCCGCTGGCCGCCACCCTCCAGCAGGAGGCGGACCACGCCGTCAAGGCGGGCCTGCTGAAGGCTCCCGACCTCAAGGGCATCTACGACCTCACGCTGCTGAACAAGGTGCTCAAGTCCGAGGGCAAGCAGCCGGTCGACGACGCCGGACTCGGCAGCAAGTAGCCCTCGCAGCTCCGCACTCCCCCAGGAGGTGACACCGATGACGACCACCACGCTCACCAAGCAGCAGCCCGCCACGGCGGACACGGCCACCACCGTGCCGTACGCGGCTCGCATCGACCATGTCTCGAAGTCGTTCGGCCGCCCCGGCGCGCAGCAGCATGTGCTGGACGACATCAGCATCGATGTGGCACCCGGCGAATTCGTCTGCCTCCTGGGGGCCTCGGGCTGCGGAAAGTCCACCCTCCTCAACCTCGTGGCCGGCCTCGACGCGCCGTCCGCCGGCGCCATCGAGACGCCCGGCGGCCGGCCGGCCCTGATGTTCCAGGAGCACGCGCTGTTCCCGTGGCTGACCGCGGGCCGCAACATCGAACTGGCGCTGCGGCTGCGCGGGGTGCCGCGCGCGGAGCGCCGCGACGAGGCCGAGCGGCTGCTCGAACTCGTCCGTCTCAAGGGCGCGTACGGCAAGCGGGTGCACGAGCTGTCGGGCGGTATGCGCCAGCGCGTCGCGATGGCCCGTGCGCTCGCCCAGGACAGCCAACTGCTGCTGATGGACGAGCCGTTCGCCGCGCTCGACGCGATCACCCGTGACGTCCTGCACGACGAGCTGACCCGCATCTGGACTGCATCCAAAAGCGACTCCGCCGCGGGAACGAACCTCTCGGTCCTCTTCGTCACCCATAACGTCCGCGAGGCCGTGCGGCTGGCCGAGCGGGTGGTGCTGCTGTCCTCCCGGCCCGGCCGGATCGCCCGCGAGTGGCAGGTGGACATCCCGCAGCCGCGCCGTATCGAGGACGCCGCGGTCGCCGACCTTTCCATCGAGATCACCGAACAGCTCCGTGGGGAGATCCGCCGCCATGGCCAGCACTGAAACCGAGGCCCAGTCCACCGCCGCACCGGCCGGTGACGACACCGCGGCCGGCACCACCGTCACCAAGGCCGGTGTCGCCTCCGGTGACCTCGCCGGCCTGGAGGCCGGGCTCGATGCCCTTGAATCCACGGTCGTCGCCCGGCAGCCGTGGCTGCGTACCACCGCGTCGAAGGCGCTCCCTCCCGTCGTCGCCCTCGCGATCGTGCTCGGGCTGTGGCAGCTCGCGTACCACTTCGAGCTGAAGCCGCACTATCTGCTGCCGAGCCCGGTGGACGTCGGCCGCTCGCTCCAGCAGAAGTGGCTCGAAGGCACGCTGCTGAACTTTGTGTGGACCAGTGTCTCCCGCGGCGCCCTCGGCTTCCTGGCCTCGGTCGCCATCGGAACGGTGCTCGGGCTGATCGTTGCCCAGGTCAAGGCCGTACGGGCGGCGATCGGGCCGATCCTGAGCGGTCTGCAGTCCCTGCCCTCCGTGGCCTGGGTCCCGGCAGCGATCATCTGGTTCGGGCTGAGCGACGCCACGATCTACGCGGTGGTGCTGCTCGGCGCCGTCCCCTCCATCGCCAACGGCCTGGTGGCGGGCGTCGACCAGATCTCTCCGCTCTATCTGCGTGCCGGCCGCACCATCGGCGCGACGGGGCCGGCCGGGGTACGGCATGTGCTGCTGCCGGCTGCGCTGCCCGGCTATATCGCCGGCCTCAAGCAGGGCTGGGCGTTCTCCTGGCGTTCCCTGATGGCCGCCGAACTCATCGTCAACGCGCCCGATCTGGGCACCGGCCTGGGCCAGCTCCTGGAGCAGGGCCGCGAGCTGCAGGACATGTCCTGGGTGCTGGCCGCGATTCTGCTGATCCTGATCGTCGGCATCGGCATCGAGCTGCTGATCTTCGCCCCGATCGAGCGGCGGGTGCTGCGCAGCCGCGGCCTTCTCGTGAAGAGCTGAACCATGGACGCACGCCCCACCCTTCTCGTCATCGCCCACGGCAGCCGCGACCCGCGGCACGCGGCGACCGTCTCCGCGCTGTGCGCGCGGGTGCGGGCGCTGCGGCCGGGGCTGCGGGTCGAGGTCGGTTATCTCGACTTCAACGCGCCCCGGGTGCCTCGGGTGCTGGAGCGCCTTTCCAGCGAGGGCATACGGGATGTGGTGGCGCTGCCTCTTCTGCTCACTCGTGCCTTCCACGCGAAGTCCGACATCCCGGCGGTACTACGAGAGGCCGCCGCGCGGCTCCCACTGCTGACGGTCCGTCAGGCCGAGGTGCTCGGCCCTTCCACCCTCCTGACCGCCGCCCTGGAGCGGCGGCTGGAGGAAGCCGGGCTGCGGCCCGGCGACCGCCGCTCGACCGGGGTCGTACTGGCCTCGGCGGGCTCCTCAGACCCGGAGGCGATCGCAGTGATCGCTGAAATCGCGCGGGAGTGGCGGCGCACCGCTGGTTGGTGTGCCGTGCGACCTGCGTTCGCCTCCGCATCCCTTCCCCGCACGGCCGATGCCGTGCGGGCCCTGCGGGCCGAGGGCGCCCACCGGGTGGCCGTCGCCCCGTACGTCATCGCCCCCGGTTTCCTCCCCGACCGCATCGCCGCCGGCGCCCGCGAGGCCCGCGCCGACATCCTCGCCCCCGTCCTCGGCCCCGCCCCCGAGCTGGCCCGGCTGCTGCTCCGGCGCTACGACCGGTCGGTGGTGGCCGGCGCCCGCGGTCAAGCGGCGGCGCTGACCGCCTGAGGACGATTGCCCGGCGGGCGCCGCGGTTCAGCTCCCCGTGGTGCGTATCAAGGCCGTGGTCCACGGCGGCAGCCGGTCGCCGGTGACCGGTGCGGAGGACAGCAACACCTCGCCGTCCGGCAGCGAACGGGCTCGGCCGACGCCACGCCCCCCTGCGCCTCGACGGACAGCTCGCCCCAGCCCGGCGGCTGCGGCGGGAGTTGCGCACCCATGCCTCGGCGACGGCGATGCGCGGCGGGTCGCACTCGTCGAAGACCGTGCGCCAGTTCATCAAGCATGGCCAACAGGACGACGACGAGCGGGAGTTGACGGCGGCGGGGGGCGTAGAGGTCGCACGGTCGCTCAGCCGCGCGGACGGACGTGGAGATCCAGTCCGCCCGTCCCCGGCGCCTCCACGCCCGGCAGCAGCCGCATCTCCCGGTCGTAGTCGCCGCCGACGAGCGACCGGAACGGGACCGGCTCGTCCGTGAAGAGCCCGTCGAGCCGTCGCCCGTACTCCCGCTTCGCCGCCGCGAACCGCTCCTCGGGCAGGTCGTTCGAGCCGTACACCGCGAAGGGTTCGAGCGGGGTCATGCCGGTGAACCAGAACAGTCCGTGCTGGACCGGGTGGAGGACGTCCGCCAGGCGGCCGTGGATGCCCCGGTCGGAGAAGGACGACTCGCGGGCGCCGGCCGTCACCGAGACCAGCGCGCGCCGCCCCGCCAGGGCGCCTTCGCTGTACGGGGGCGGGACCTCGGGTCCGTAACCGAACCCGGCGGTGAACACCCGGTCGATCCAGCCCTTCAGGATCGCGGGCGCCGAGAACCACCACAGCGGGAACTGCAACACCACCGCGTCCGACCAACGCACCTTCTCCTGCTCGGCCGCGACGTCCGCCGAAAGCTTCCCCGCCAGCGTGGCCCGCTCCGAGGCGTCCATCACGTGCAGGCGACGGTCGGGGGCGTCGTCCGGGAAGTCGTCGGCGTCGACCGAGGCCTTCCACTTCATCGCGTACAGGTCGGACACGCGCACCTCGTGGCCCGCCGCCCGCAGGTGGTCGACCGCGAAGCCGGTCAACGCGGCGTTGAGGGAACGGGGTTCGGGGTGGGCGCTGACGACAAGGATCTTCTTCATGCCGCCACCGTCTCCCGGGCGGCGACCGGTAGCCAGATCCCTGTGCGACCGGCGGACCCGTAATCCTGGTACCGCGAGGGCCACCCATACTTGAGCCCATGGACGGCGTGGACCACATCGAGCGCACAGACGGCGTAGACAAGCGCATCGGGAACGGCATCGAGAACAGCGGCGGAATCGACCGCATCGACGGGGTCGGCGACACCCGGCGGGCGCTCGGCGGCTTTCTGCGCGCCCGCCGGGGGCGCGTCGCGCCGGAGCACGTCGGGCTCGTCGGCGGCCGTCGCCGGCGGGTGCGCGGGCTGCGCCGCGAGGAGCTGGCCCAGCTCGCCGGGATCAGTGTGGACTACTACGTACGCCTCGAACAGGGCCGGGCCACCCAGCCGTCCCCCGAAGTGCTCGACGCGCTCGCCAAGGCACTCGGGCTCGACACGGCGGAGCGCAGTCACCTCGCCACCCTGGCCGGCGCCAGGCGCGACCCCGCGCCCACGGCCCGGGTCAGCCCCCTGCTGCAACGGGTCCTGGACGCCATGGCCCTTTCCCGAGCTCTCGACTCCGCTCGCACCGGGGACACCCCGATGCCGGCCTTCGCGACGAACCACCGCCTCGACGTGGTGGCCTGGAACAGCCTGGGTGCCGAACTCATCGGCGGTCTGGCCGACCCGGTCCGCCGCGATCGGAACAACGCCAGATACCTCTTCCTCGACCCCGCCTCCCGGGTCGTCCACCCCGAGTGGGAGGACAGGGCGAGCGAGGCCGTGGGCCAACTGCGGGTCGCCGCAGGGCGCTACCCCGATGACGCGGAACTGGCCGCGCTCATCACCGAACTGTCCGCGCACAGCGCCGAGTTCCGGCGGATCTGGGCCACCGGCGAGGTCGTGATGTGCGCGGCGGGCCGCAAACGGCTGCGGCACCCGGTGGCCGGGCTGCTCACCCTGGACTTCGAGACGCTGCACGTGCCGGCCGCGCCCGGCGAGACGGGCCTGGTGGTGCACGTGTTCAGCGCCGAGGAGGGCAGCCAGGAGGCCGTCGCCCTCGCCCGGCTGGCCACGGCACCACCGACTGTTGAGCCCGGCCACAACCGAGCTCAACTCGGATGAATCGAATGAAGGGGCCATCACTCCTTCGTCTCGGCCTCGGTCTCGGTCTCGGTCTGTTGCCTCGGCGTCGGGTGGTCGGACGCCGAAGAACTACGCACCTGGGCCCCCTGGGGAAGAGCCAACGCTGAGCCGGTGTGCAGCGTGATGCGTACCGGCATGAGGCTGGTGGCCTCGACCGACGGTTCCCCGGTGCCGGGATTACGGGCGTAGCGCGGATGGGCGCCTCCGCTTACCTGGAGGCGAATACGGTGCCCGGCGGCGAAGCGGTGGGCGGTGGAGCTCATCGGTACGGTGACCTCCGAGGGGGCCTGCCCGGCGGTCTGCAGCCGAGCCAGACCGTCGCAGACATTGGTGGATCGGCTCTGCGCGTCCACGTCGCACAGGCGGGCGAAGACATCGGCGTATCCGGTGTCCGTGGAGATCCGCAGTCGCGCGGAGACCGGGCCCAGGACGTCGACGGGCTCGGTCAGCGGCGGGGTGGTGAACGTCAGAACGTCCTCCCGCGCTTCCAGGGCGCTGTTGTCGCGGGGGCCGGCACCGCGGGAGAGCAGGGGCCCGCCCAGGGAAGGGGTGGGGTCGGCCGGGTCGTAGCGGAAGGACGTCAGCGGTGTGGATCCCGTAGGGGTCTGCTGGGTGAGAGTCCCGTTCACGGCGGGGAACCAGGCAGTCGTGACGGGGACCGGCGGCCAGTCGTCGAGGTCCCGCCACGCGCTTTCGCCGCCGACGTGCACGCGTACGGGCTGGGCACGCAGGCCGGCGGGGTCGTCGCACAGGTGCGCCCGCAGCCAGGCGAGGCTCTCGGAGAACACCTCTGGCCAGCCCTGTTGAAGTGCGGAGGTGTGTGTCCAGGGGCCGACGAGCAGGGCGGTCTCGCAGCCGGCCCGGCGCAGCCGGCCGTACTGCTCGAAGGTCTGGTCGGCCAGCGCGTCGTGCCACCCGGTGATCAAACTGGTGGGCACGCTCAGCCGCTCAGCCGCCTCCCCCAGGGACGTGCCGAGCCAGTACGGGTCGTCGGCGTCGGGGTGGGTCATCACGTCGTCCAGCCAGGGCACTTCTCCAAAGGCGGACTCGTACGCCCGGCGCAGCGGCCGCGCGGTGGTGATCTCGCGCAGACGGCGATGCAGGCGCAGCGTCGCCTTCAGCATGGGTGCCAGCCCCTGATGCTGGAAGGTGATGCCGGCGCCGGAGACGAGGGCGTTCTCCAGGTTGAGCGCACCGCCCGCATGGAAGAAGGAGTGGGGATCGTGCATGCCGACCTGCACCACCATCGCCTTCAGCTCCGGTGGCGGGTCCAGGGCGAGCGCCCACTGCACATAGCCCAGGTAGCTGGGGCCGATCGTGCCCAGTGTTCCGGTGAACCAGGGCTGCTCTCGCAGCCAGGACACGGCGGCCCGGCCGTCGGCGGGCTCGTTGCGCCACAGGTCGAACCGGCCCCCTGAGCCGCTGGTGCCGCGGCAACTCTGCAGCACCACGTGGAAGCCTTGTTCGGCGAAGAGCAAGCCGTACAGCGGTGACCACGGCAGGCCCCTGCCGTAAGGCGAGCGCACGAGAAGGGTCGGGAAGTCGCCCTTGGTGCGGGGGAAGTAGTGGTCGGTGAGCAAGGGGCTGCCGTCCGCGGCCGGTACCACGAGCCCTCGTTCCCAGCCGACTTCGTGCTGTTTGGCCGGGAGGCCGCGCCATGTCGCCCTCATCATCCGCGAGGACAACGGCGGCTTCCCGGGCGGCGCGGTCCAGTTGGGCCTTGGCACGACGTCGTGCGTGTGCAGTGTCATCGTTCCCCCTCCACTCATTTACGTACAGTGTACGAGAATAGTGGGTGCTTGGATGGCCTTGGCAAGTCCCAACGACCAGGAGAGGAACAGAAAGATCGTGACCCGTGGTGACGGGGCCGGCGCCACAGGCGTCGACCCCCAGCAGCTCTGGCTGAGTCCCGGTCGGCCCGCCAGAGGGCGCAAGCCCTCCTTCAGCCGCGAGGCGATCACGGCCGCGGCCGTCGCCCTGGCGGACGCCGAGGGGCTGGAAGCGGTCACCATGCGGCGAGTCGCCTCCCAGGTCGGGGCCGGCGTCATGTCGCTCTACAGCTACGCCCCCGACAAGGACACACTGCTGGAGCTGATGGTCGACCACGTCAGTGGCGAACTCCCCACGACAGAACCCCTTACGGGCGACTGGCGTACCGATCTGAAGGCCATCGGCCACCTCCAGCGCGCCCTCATGCTCCGTCACCCCTGGCTCCCCGCGGCGCTGTCCGCCCGCCGGACACTCGGCCCACACGCGCTGGCATTCCTGGAGCGCGCACTCGCCGCCCTGCGGCCGACCCGGCTGGACGGCGCCGCGAAGCTGGAGGTCTTCAGCATGCTCACCGGCTTCGTCGCCGGACACGTCGGCTACGAGATCTCACAGGCCGCAGCCGCGGACTCGCCCGACCGGGCCGCCACCGAAGCCCGCTACCTCGCCACCGTCGCCGCCGACGGCCACCACCCCGAGCTCGCCGAAGCCCTCGCCGCACCCGGCCGCCCCCTGACCCCCGACGCCACGTTCACCCGCTTCCTCGACCGCCTGATCGACGGGCTTGACACGGACTGATGCCGCCTCCGCCACGCACGCACATCGAGCGCGCAGGTTCGACTTCCGCCACCCCTGCACCTGGTGACCGAGCTGTTCACCATGGCTCGTGGTTCAGGTGGACGAGTCCCTCGATGGA
This sequence comes from Streptomyces inhibens, assembly GCF_003389455.1. Classification (GTDB taxonomy): domain Bacteria; phylum Actinomycetota; class Actinomycetes; order Streptomycetales; family Streptomycetaceae; genus Streptomyces; species Streptomyces inhibens. Next base: position 17,429 of record NZ_QUAC01000116.1, read on the forward strand.
GCCCAGGCGGGCTTGCAGAGCGGCGTCCGGGGTCGGGGTGGTGGTCAGCAAGAGCACTCGGATCGCGGGGTGTTCGGGGGCGTACAGGTCGTCTTCGCCGTCGTCGCCGGGTAGGGCGTTGGGCTGGACCTCGATGCGACTGTCGGCGCCGCCGGCGCGGTAGTAGACGCCCCGGTAGTCGCTCTCGCGCTCGGTCAAGAGCAGCCCGAGGCGGTCGGTGATGAGCCGAGCCAGCGCCTTCGCAGAATGCGTGCTGGTGCCGTAGGTGTGGTGGTCGGTCATGGTGCACGGACCTTATGCGGCGAGGGGCTCGGGACGTTGATCAATTCGACCGCGCTCGAAGCGAGCACCGGCTCGGACGAGGGCGACGAGATGAGGTGCGTTCACCACCCGCCAGCGGGCCTGCGCGGAGAGCAACCGGCTGCGCCCGGCCCAGGCCCGCGTGTTCGTCCATGGCCGAGTGAAGAACCTTGCACGATGACGGAGCGTGCTGCACACGCGCTGCCCGGCCCGGTCCTCGCCGCCGGCGCGGGCATTGTCCCCACCGTGGCGGTCGGCCCTTAAGGCCCGTACGGGGAGTTGTACTTGGCGACGAGGCCGAACTGGCTCTGTTCGCTGCTGGAGGACGGGACCTCCGACATGAAGGACACGGTGCCGATCACTCGCTCCGACGCTTCCTGCGCGGCGGTGTCCAGGCGCTCCAACTCCGCGGCCGACACAAGGGCGATGAGCGGCTTGCCGTGGCGGGTCACGACCACCCGCTCCCCGCCGTAGACGACACGGTTGATCAGTTCTGCGAGTTCGGCCCGGGCTTGCGTCACCGGAATCTCATAAGCCATGCTGACCATCTTAGATTCTGTACGTCCTGTACAGTTGGTGCGAACGCTCGCGCCGGGGGGAGAGCCGCGTCATGGTCCCCGTCGGCCGACCGTGAACATGATCGACAAGGAGCGGTGCGAAGTGGGCGGTAGCCTGGTCTGCTTGAAGGCGTCCGGTGGGCGGCACGCCGTGGTTTTCATCCATCCCGCAAGCGGGTCAGCCGCCTCGTTCCGCGCCCTGCAGCCGCACTTGAGGTCGGACTGTTCCGTCTACGCCTTCCAGTCGCCGGGCATCAGCCCTGACCGTCCCCGGTCCATCGAAGGCATTGCAGAGGCCTACCTGACGGAGTTTTTGAGCGCCGACTCCCGCTCAACGCCCATTTTCGTCGGCTGGTCCTTCAGCGGGCCGGTGGCCGTGGAGATGGCGCGCCTCTGTGAGGAACGAGGGGTCAAGCCTGCGGGTGTCATCCTGCTGGACAGCGCGACCCATGAGGTTCTGGGAAGCCGGACGACCGATCTCGCCACGGAGGTGGGCGGGCTCTTCGGGATCGACATGCCCCAGTCCCAGGCCTCCTCGGTTGACGGACTTCTGGACCACGCGGCGGCCGTGATCGCCGTGTCGAGCAATACGCCGGGGCTGACGGGCCAAGATCTGCGTCCCTTCTGGGACATATACAGCTGGCATCAGGGGATATTCGACGAAAGCTGGCACGCCAAGCCTTGTGCGGCGCCGCTTTTGGTGATCCGGGCTCGCGACGAAACCGGCTGGAATGCGGCGCCGGACTGTCTCGGCTGGTCCGAGGTGGTCAACCGTCCCGCGTCCATCGCCTGGGCCGGGGGTACGCACTACACGATGATGGACGACAGCAGGCTGGGAGATGTCGCGCGCATCATCGAGCAAGCCGTCGATAGCTGGGTGGGTGATCCGGGTACCCCGGGCGATCCGGCGCCCGGCGATGAAGTCGCTTCTGTTGCGAAGACGTGAGCTCCGCCCCTCCAACTGACCGCCGGTTCGGGCGACATGCTGGGGCCGAATCGCCCCTGCTTCCGGTTCTTTATTTGACTGCCAGACAGAACAGACAGTTCAGACAGCTCAAACAGCTCAAACAGCCCAGATAGATCAGACAGATCGCTCTCTTTGACAGGACGGTATTGTGAATCCCAGCAATTTTTCCGACTCTTACGCGCGACTGCCCCAGGCTGAGGCGCGCTACGTGATTCCGCGCTTCGTGGAGCGCACCTCGCAGGGCGTCCGTGAGTACGACCCTTATGCGAAGCTCTTCGAGGAGCGCATCATCTTCCTCGGCGTGCAGATCGATGACGCTTCGGCCAACGACATCATGGCCCAGTTGATTTGCCTGGAGTCGATGGACCCGGACAGGGACATCTCCCTCTACATCAACAGCCCGGGCGGCTCCTTCACCGCGTTGACCGCGATTTACGACACCATGCAGTACGTCAAGCCCGACATCCAGACGGTCTGTCTGGGACAGGCGGCCTCCGGCGCCGCCGCTCTGCTGGCGGCAGGTGCGCCCGGCAAGCGGATGGCGCTGCCCAACGCCCGGGTGCTGATCCATCAGCCGTACACCGAGACCGGCCGGGGCCAGGTCTCCGACCTGGAGATCCAGGCGAACGAGATCCTGCGCATGCGCGCCCAGATGGAAGAGATGTTTGCCAAGCACTCCAGCACGCCGATCGAGAAGATCCGTGAGGACATCGAGCGCGACAAGATCCTCACGGCTGACATGGCACTGGAGTACGGGATTGTCGACCAGGTTGTCGTGCCGCGCAACAGCCAAATGCGCTGATTCGCGCACTGGTTAATCGCACACTGGTTAATCGGCCAGCCTGACGGCGTCGGTGGCAGTCCGGCGCCGGAGGGGTGGCAAAGCGGCATTGTCAGAAGACGAGTGCAGGCAGGCAGGCGGTCGCGTCCCGTGATGTACCCCGAGGGTCCCAAGATTCCGGCTCTCACCGAAGCCGAGAGCAAGGTCGTGGATGCTTATCTGGCGGTTCTGAAACGCCTGAGCGGCGTCAACCCCACGCAGACGACGGGGACATACACGGCGCTCAGAGCCGCGCAGGCACTCGTGGCCGAGACACGAGAACTTCGGGACGCCCTGTCCTTGATGTTCGAGCGGCAAGAAAAAGAGATTCACGTGCGCACCATGGAGCATGCCTTGCGGTCTCTCGACGGTGACCGCTTTCTTCCGCGGCTGGGACCGCCCGAGGGAGGGGCGCCATCTGACGGGTCGTGACCTGGGCGGCGGGAGGTCCACGACCACTTCCGCTTGAGCATGCCCTTGTACGGGCGACGCACGACCCACCATGCGACATGACATGTCCGTGCCTGCCGGCGCTGATGGCCTCCGACGCCATTGGCGTCGGCCTCGCCCTGCGGCTCAGCCCTGCCCTGCGGCTCAGCTCAGCCCTGCCCTGACGTCGGCGGCCGCGACTGCGACTGCCGGGCGTGGTCCACGCATGGGTGGATGCGGAATTCACTGTTCCGTTAGTGGATGGGATTCATGGATTTCCGTGCACTGTATGGACCGTCCGGAGTGGGCCGGATGAACTATGGGGAGTTCGGTTCCCGCCAGGGTTGACTATTTTTCACTCCTCGGGTTAGAACTAAGTTGATCTTCGTTGGCGGCACTCGGGGAGTGCGCCGGCGTGCAGGGTGACCTGTTTTCGGTGCGGGGTTTTTCCGTGCCCGCACGGAAGCTTTGAGATAGGGCGACCGGATTTATCTCGGGTCGCATTCGGCGATGGCTGGTACCTGTCGCCACGAAACGGGGGATGCGGAAGTGAAGACCGCCGGCGGCATTGCGGACTGTCTGAAGCACAAAAACGGGGAAGACCTTGGGACGGCTGGCCGTGATGTCGACATCGACACGCGGTTCCGGGACCTGGGTGGAGAGATTTTCCTCCGCACCATGGCGACAGCCTTGCGGTCCCTCGATGAGGACCGCTTTCTCCCTCGGCCGGGACCGCCCAGGAGAGGGACCCCGCCCGACGGGTCGTGACCCAGGCGGGGCGAGGTCCACGACCACTCCCGCCTGAGCACGCCCGTGCCGGGCGCACCAACCGATGACGGCATCGAGGGCCGGGCCCGCCATGTCGTCATGTCATCACGGTGGTTGAACGCTGAGCGCTCCTACCGCTCTCCACCGCCCCCTGCCCAGCACACCGGGCAGCTTCAGGGCGCACATGTCGCTCTCGTTCGGCGCGGTGGAGGCTTCTCGGGCTGCTCGACCCCGTCTCTCCATCGGCAGCGGACTTGCCATCGGCCGTGCAGAAACCTTTCCGTCGACGGCGGCGACTGCCGGGGGCGTGTAGTCCGCTGCATGTGGACGCCAATTTTTGCTGCTCCCATAACCGACGGGATTCGTGGGATTCCGCGCGCCGTATGGACCGCCGTAGCGATCCACCAAGGCGTACCGGAATTTTTGCAAGGTAACTTTCTCGCCAGGGTTGACTAGTTTTCACTCCTCGGGTTAGAACTAAGTTGATCTTCGTTGGCAGCCTCGAAAAGTGCGCCGGCGTGCAGGTGATCCGTTTTCGGTGCGGGGGTTTTGTCGTGCCCGCACGAGTGCTTTGAGATAGGGCGACCGGTTTCATCCCGGGGCGCAATCATCGATAGCTGCTTTCTATTGTCATGAAATTGGGGATGCGGAAATGAAGACCGCCGACGACATTGCGGGCTGGCTGAGGCAAAAAATCGGGGAAGACCTTGGGATGGCGGTCGGCGATGTCGACATGGATACCCAGTTCCGGGACCTGGGTGTTGATTCCGCCGGGATGACCGCCCTTACCGCGCAGCTGGCAACGCAGCTCGGGGCGCCCCTCTCCCCCACTGTCGCCTGGCACTTTCCGACCATCTCGACCCTGGCCGAAGCCCTCGCCGGCGGTACGGGCTCTCCGGCGCCTTCCGCGGCGTCGGCGGGTGCGGGCAGCGCGGTGCGGTCCGACGAGCCCATCGCCGTCGTGGGGTTGGCGTGCCGGTTCCCGGGCGCGTCGAACGCCGAGGCGTACTGGAACCTGCTGCGGTCCGGAATCGATGCGGTCACCGACATTCCCGCGGAGCGTTGGGACACCGAGGCGCTGTACGACCCGGATCCGTCCATGCCGGGGAAAATGAGCACCCGCCGTGGTGGCTTCCTGTCCGATGTGGACACATTCGACCCGCAGTTCTTCGGCATCTCGCCGCGAGAAGCCGCCCAGATGGACCCCCAGCAGCGACTCGCCCTCGAACTCGCCTGGACTTCCCTTCAGGACGCCGGGATACCGCCCGCGTCACTGCGCGCCGGCAGTACGGGTGTTTTCCTGGGGACCTTGTGGAGCGATTACGCACGGCTTGCCGGGCGTGACCTGGACGAGATCCAGCAGCACACCGCCACGGGCCAGGAGCCGAGCATCGTGCCGGCCCGTGTGTCGTACACCCTGGGCCTCCAGGGGCCCAGCATCGGTATCAACACCGCCTGTTCGTCGTCGCTCGTCGCCGTACACCTGGCATGCCAGAGCCTGCGTTCCGGTGAGAGCACCCTGGCTCTCGCCGGCGGCGTGAACCTGGTGCTCGCCCCGGAGAGCAGCGCCGCGATGTCGAAGCTCGGGGCCATGAGCCCGGCCGGGCGGTCCGCCGCGTTCGCCGCTTCCGCCGACGGATACGTCCGGGGCGAGGGCGGCGGAATCGTGGTGCTGAAGCCGCTGTCGGCGGCGCTGGCCGACGGGGACCGGATCCACTGTCTGATCCGTGGCAGCGCGGTCAACAATGACGGCGCAAGCAACGGCCTCACCGCGCCGAACCCCTCGGCGCAGGAAGCCATGCTCCGTGCGGCCTACTCGCGGGCCGGTGTCGACGTTCACGACATTCAGTACGTGGAGGCGCACGGGACCGGAACGCGGCTGGGCGACCCGATAGAGGCCCATGCGCTCGGCAAGGTGCTGGGCGCGGGGCGGACGACCGAGTCGCCGCTGCTGGTCGGGTCGGTGAAGGCCAACATCGGTCACCTGGAGGCAGCGGCCGGAATCGCCGGGCTCATCAAGGTGACCCTGGCGATGCGCCACCGGGTCATTCCCCCGACGCTCCACCACGACAAGCCCAACCCCGACATTCCCTTCGACGAGCTGCGTCTCGCCGTCCCGACCGCTCTCACCGACTGGCCCGCCGACGGCGACAAGGCCCTGGCGGGGATCAGCTCCTTCGGGTTCGGCGGCACCAACTGCCATGTGGTCGTGGAGGGTCCGCCCGCCGACCCCGCACAGCTGCTGCCGCTGTCCGCCCCCACCCCCGAGGAACTGCGGGAGGCCGCGGACGCGATGCTGGACGCGGTGGCGAAGGCACCGTCGGGCTCCGTCCCCGACTGGTGCGGCACCGCCGCCATGCGCCTGAGCACACACCCGTACCGGGCGGCGGTGACCGTCCGGAACAGGGACGAACTGCGCAGCGCGCTGAAGGGCATTGCCTCCGGCGACGCCCCCTTTGCCGTCAAAACCCCGCCTCGCCTCGCTTTCGTCTTCTCCGGCCAGGGCTCTCAGTGGTGCGGCATGGGACTCGATCTGCTGCACACCGAGCCGGTCTTCCGCGAGGCGCTGCTGGAGTGCGACCGCCTGATACACGCCCACTCCGGGATCTCTGTCGTCGAGGAACTGGGCCGGGACACCGGCGATTCCCGGCTGGACACCACGACCGTGATGCAGCCGGCCGTCTTCGCCGTCCAGGTCGCTCTCGCGGCGCTGTGGCGCTCGTGGGGCATCGAGCCGGACGGCGTGGTGGGGCACAGCCTCGGTGAGGTGGCGGCGGCCCATGTGGCGGGCGCGCTTCGCCTGGAGGACGCGGTACGGGTCGTCTGTGAGCGCAGCCGCCTGATGGACCGGATCGACGGTATGGGGGCCGTGGCGGTGGTGGACCTCCCCTTCGCCGAGGTCCGGAGCCTGCTCGCCGACTACCCCGGCCTCTTCCCCGCCGGTGCGAACAGCACGAACAGCTCTGTCCTTTCGGGAGACGCCGCGGCACTCGACCGGTGCCTGGCGGATCTGAGCACGCGCGGTGTCCGGTGCCGACGGGTGAACATGGGCGTCGCCTCGCACAGCGGACAGTGCGACCCGCTGCTGCCCGAACTGCGCGCGGCCCTGTCCGACATACAAGCGTCGCAGGCCGGGGTTCCGGTCATGTCCTCGGTGACCGCGGACTTCGTCGACGGCAGCGCACTCGACGCCTCGTACTGGGTGCGCAATCTGCGGGAACCGGTTCTGTTCGCTCCGGCGGTCGAGCGGCTCCTCGATGCGGGGTACGACCACTTCCTGGAGGTCAGCCCGCACGCCGTGCTCACCGGCTCGGTGGCGGAGATCGCCGGGGACCGCGGTGCGCCGGCCCGTTCCCTGCCGTCCCAGCGTCGTGGACCGGACGCGCGCGCGGTCATGCTGAACACCCTCGGCGAGCTGTACCGCTCGGGGCGGGACATCGCATGGCGCCCCGTCTACCCGGCGGATCTGCGTCTCGTCGCGCTTCCTCCGGCGGTGGACCGGCTCGCCGTCCCCGTGGCGGAGGACCGGCGCGTCCGCACCCTCCCTCTGAGCGCCCACTCCCTTCCGGCGCTGCGTCAACTCGCCCGCGAGACGGAGACCCTGCTCGCCGGGCCGGCGCACATCGGCCTGGACGACCTGAGCCACACCGCGGCATTCGGTCGCGACCACCACGAACACCGCGCGGCGGCGGTGTTCACCTCGTCCGAGGAACTCGGCGCGCAGCTGCGGGAATTCGCCGCCGGCCGCTCGGCGGACGGCCTTGTGGCGGGCAAGGCCCTGCGCAGGACGACGGGCCCGGTGTTCCTCTTCTCGGGTCAGGGCGCCCACGCCGCCCGTATGGGCTGTGAGCTGTTCGCCCACGAGCCCGTCTTCCGCACCGTCCTCGAACGGTGTGACCAGTGGCTGGCCGAGAAGGCGGGCTGGTCGCTGATCGCCGAGCTCCAGGCGCCGGAGGCGTCGTCCCGGATCGACGAGACGGAGATCACTCAGCCTGCCCTGTTCGCTCTCCAGGCCGGGCTGGCCGAACTGCTGCGGTCCTGGGGCATCCGGCCCGCCGCGGTCATCGGACACAGCGCCGGTGAGATCGCGGCCGCCTACTGCGCGGGGGTTCTCACGTTCGAGGACGCGCTCCTCGTCGCACTCCACCGGGGCCGCATACTGCAGCGGGCCACCGGCAGGGGCCGCATGGCCGCGGTGGGCCTGGGGGCACAGGAGGTGGCACGCCTGCTGGACGGCCGTGCGGGCGCGGTGTCCATCGCTGCCGTCAACGGCCCTCGTACGACGCTGTTGAGCGGTGAGACCGAGGCCCTGCAGGAGCTGCTCGACGGCCTCGACCCGGCCGTCTTCCGGCGGATGCTCCGCGTCGGCTACCCCTCGCACAGTCCCCAGATGCGCGTGTACCAGGAGGAGTTGGGCAGCCTGCTGGCGGACATCCGGCCGCAGGCGGGCGACGTTCCGGTGTTCTCCACCATCGACGCGGGCTTCCGCCCGGGAGAGCACTTCGACTCCGCCTACTGGATCCGGACGATCGCCGAACCCGTACGGTTCTCGGCGGCCGTCGAGGCGCTCGGCGCCGAAGGTCACCGGTCGTTCGTGGAGCTCGGGCCGCACCCTGTGCTCGTGGCCCCGGCGTCCCAGTGCCTGGAGCAGGCCGGCCACGAGGGCCTCGTCATACCGACCATGCGCCGGGAAGCCGGGGAGCAGCAGGCCCTGCGCGAGACGGCCGGCACCCTCTGGGCCCACGGGCATGCCGTCGACTGGAAGGCCGTACGGTCCCGTCCCGGCCGGCTGGTGACCACACCGGACTACCCGTGGCAGCGTGAGCGGTACTGGCTCAACCCGGCGCCGCTGACCAGGCGGGAACCCGTCACCGGAACGATGCTGGAACTGCTGGCCCGCGGTGACGTGGCCCGGGTCACCGACGAGATCGCCCGCCAGGGCGGCCTGTCGGACGAGGAAATCGGTCTGCTGCCGAAGATCCTCCAGCGCCTTGCGCCGGTGGGGGCCGAGCAGGCGCACGAGTGGCTGCACCGCGTCGTCTGGCGTGCGAAGCCGCTCGGGGCCCCGGCGAAGACCGCCGGCTCCGGCAGCTGGATCGTTGTGGCCGACGACCCGGAGGGTCCGCTCGCCCGCTCGGTGTCGCAGGCCCTTCGCTCGGCCGGGGAGGAATGCACCCTCGTCCGGATCCCGGGAGGGCCGAAGGAGGAGCTGTCGGCCGCACTGCGGCAGGCCGCCCGGGAGCTCCGCACTCCGTGTCGCGGCGTGCTGCAACTCGCCGGCGAGGTCCCGGAGGCGGGGCCCGAGGAGTCCTTGGAGCGCATCCTTCGTCCGGCCCTGGCCACGGTGCAGGCTCTCGCCTCCTGGGAGGAGCGGTCCGCGCCGCGACTGTGGCTCGTCACCTCGGGCGCGCAGCCCGTGGGTGAGCAGCCCGCCACGGGCAACGTGGCCCACGCCGCCCTGTGGGGGTTCGGCCGGGTCGTCGCCCTCGAACACCCCGAGGTGTGGGGCGGCCTCGCGGACCTCGACCCGGCACCGGCCGACCCGGCACGGGCGGCGGGCGCGCTGGTGAAGGAACTCCTCGCCGGAGACGGTGAGGACCAGGTGGCCTTCCGTGCCGGCAGCCGCCATGTGGCACGGGTGGCCCTCGACGAGCAGGACCCCGGGTCCGCGCGGCAGACCTCGGTCCGCCCGGACGGCGGCTACCTGATCACCGGAGGACTCGGCGGACTGGGTCTTGTGGTCGCCCGCCGGCTGATCGCCGCGGGAGCCCGGCACCTGGTGCTGCTGGGCCGTCGCGCGCCGGACGCGGACGCCCTCGCCACGCTCGCCGAACTGACCTCGTCCGGCGCCACCGTGGACGTCCTCCAGGCCGACGTCACCCGCGCCGAGGACGTACGGGACGTCGTGAGCGCCTTCGGGCGGCAACGTCCCCCGCTGCGTGGCGTCTTCCACGCCGCCGGCGTCCTCGACGACGGAACCCTGCTCCAGCAGGACTGGGACCGGTACCGGGCCGTCCTGGCTCCCAAGGTGATCGGCGCGCACCACCTGGACCTCTGCACCCGGGACCTGCCGCTCGACTTCTTCGTGCTGTTCTCCTCGTTCGTCGCCGTCCTCGGGTCTCCGGGGCAGGGCAACTACGCGGCGGCGAACGCCGCGCTGGACAGCCTGGCTCACCACCGCAGTGCGCTGGGGCTCCCCGCCACGAGCGTGAACTGGGGACCGTGGGAGAACGTCGGCATGACGGACTCGGCGGCCGGTGCGCGGTACCGCTGGAGCGAACGCGGGGCCCGGACGATCGGCCGTGACGAGGGTGCCCGTCTGTTCGACCGGATCCTGGAACGTCCCGCACCCCAAGTGGGCGTGTTCTCGGTCGACTGGGGGGTCTACCGCGACTGGCTGCACCCCACGGCCAACCGTGAACTGCTCGCTCTGGTGCACGCCTCGGCCGGAGCGGAGAGCGCCGAGGACGACACGGACACCGCGTCCTCCCTGGCCGACCAGCTGGCCGCGCTCGATCCCGGGGACCGGATGGAGCACCTGGTCGCGCACCTGGCTGCCAAGGTGGCCGACATCGTGGGCTTCGCCGCGGACCACGTCGTGGACCCCGACATCGGCTTCTTCCAGCTCGGCATGGACTCGCTCATGAAGCTGAAGCTGGTGACCCGCCTGCGGGAGGACCTGGGCGACCGGCTGACCGTGTCCGGGACGCTGCCCTTCGACCATCCGACCTGCGCGTTGCTCGCCGCCCATCTGCTCGACGAGCTGGCGCTCGCCCCGGGCGACGCGGCAGAGCCCGACGAGGACGGCGTGGAGGAGCTGATGGCCGAGGTGGAACGGCTCTCCGCCGACGAAGCAGCGCTGTATTTGGACCAACTCACCATGGAAAACCAGTCCGGAGGGGACCAGACGCATGAGTAGCATCGCCGACCGGATCGCGGCGCTCCCCGCGTCCCAGCGGGCCCTGCTGGAAGAACGACTGCGGAAGCAACAGCGCGCCGCCGCCCCGGCTCCTGAACCGATCGCCGTGGTGGGCATGGGATGCCGCTTCCCCGGTGGGGTCAGCGATCCCGAGACCTTCTGGAAGCTGCTGAAGTCCCGGACGGACGCGACCTCCACCGTGCCCGCCGGCCGTTGGGACGCCGAGCTCCTGCACGACCCGGAGACGGCGCGGCCCGGCACCGTGCGCTCCAAGCGCGGCGGTTTTCTCGACAGCATCGACACGTTCGACGCCGAGTTCTTCGGTATTCCCCCGCGGGAGGCGGAAACCCTCGATCCTCAGCACAGGCTGCTGCTGGAGGTCGCCTGGGAAGCCCTGGAACACATGGGGCAGGCGCCCACGGCGTTGCAGGGGACCCAGACGGGTGTCTTCGTCGGCATCGGGATCGACGACTACAAGCTCCTGCAGACCAGCGACCTGTCACGGATCGACGGGCACATGGGTACCGGCAACCTCTTCTGCGCGGCTGCCGGGCGCCTGTCCTACCTCCTGGGCGTGCGCGGCCCTTCCCTGGCTGTCGACACCGGTTGCTCCTCGTCCCTGGTGACGGTCCACCTGGCGATGCAGAGCCTGCGCTCGGGCGAGTGCGATCTCGCGCTCGCCGGGGGCGTCCACCTCATGATCGCCCCGGAGATGAACGTCTATCTCTCCCAGGCCGGTGTGCTGTCGCCGGAGGGGCGCAGCCGCGCCTTCGACGCGTCGGCCGACGGATACTCCCGTGGCGAGGGGGCCGGAATCATCGTCCTCAAGCGCCTTGCGGACGCCCAGGCCGCCGGTGACACGGTGCTGGCGGTGCTGCGGGGCTCCGCCGTCAACCACGGGGGCCGCGGCAGCGGCCTCACCGTCCCCAACGGCAGCGCCCAGAAGGACCTGATCAGCAGTGCCCTGAAGGCCGGGAGGGCGGAGCCGGCGGACATCGACTACGTCGAAACGCATGGCACCGGCACCCCGATCGGGGATCCCATCGAGGCGAACGCGCTCGGTGCCGTCTACAAGCAGGGCCGGACCTCCGACCGTCCGCTGCTCATGGGCACGGTGAAGACGAACGTCGGGCACCTGGAGGCGGCGGCGGGTATCGCCGGGCTCATGAAGGTGGTGCTGTCCCTGCGCCACGAGGAGATACCGGCCCATCTCCATCTGCGGGACCGCAATCCGCAGATCGCCTGGGACGAGCTCCTGCTCGACGTCCCCACCGAAGCCAGGCCGTGGCCCCGGAGCAGCCGGGCCCGTATGGCCGGAGTCAGTTCGTTCGGGATCGGCGGCACCAATGCGCATGTGATCGTCGAGGAAGCACCGTCCAGTGCCCCGGCGCCGGCCGGTGTCCCGGAGCGGTCACATCACCCCGTCGCCCTCTCCGCCCGGGACGAACCGGCCCTGCGCCACCTGGTCGAGCGCTACCGGCGCCACCTCGAACGGCACCCGGACGTGGCCTGCGCGGATCTGACGTACTCGGCGAACACGGGGCGCGCCCACTTCGCGCACCGCGCCTTCTTCGTCGCGTCGGACACCGAAGACCTGACGGCACAACTGGCCTCCTGGGAGGCACCGAAGACACCGGCCACCCCTCGTGGCCCCGGCCGCGATTTCCGCACCGCGTTCCTCTTCACCGGACAGGCGTCGCAGTACTTCGGTATGGGCGCCGGGCTGTACGCCAACCAGCAGGTCTTCCGGCAGGCGATCGACACCTGCTCCGAGCTGCTGCGGGAGCGGTACGGATGGTCCCTGACCGACGTCCTCTACGCAAAGGACGGCGACCGGTCGCTGATCGACCGCACGGAGTACGCGCAGCCGGCTCTCTTCTCGGTGGCCTACGCACTGGTGTCGATGTGGAAGGCGTGGGGCATCACGCCGTCCGTCATCCTCGGTCACAGCGTCGGCGAGCTCGCGGGAGCCTGCACCGCCGGGATCCTGCGGCTGGAGGACGCGCTGACGCTGGTCGCCGAACGCGGCCGGCTGATGTCGCAGCTGCCGGGTGACGGCGGGATGGCCGTCGTCCTCGCGGACGAGCCGACCGTGTCCGCGATGCTCGAACCCTATGCGGGGCGGCTGAGCGTCGCGGCGGTGAACGGCCCGCTCCAGACGGTGGTGTCGGGTCTTGTCGACGTCCTGGACGAACTGCTCGGATCGCTGCGGGACAAGGAGGTCGGCGCCCGCCGGCTCAACACCTCGCACGCCTTCCACTCCGCGCTCATGGACCCGATGCTGGAGCCGCTCGGCGCCCTGGCCGCCGGTGTGGCGCACCGGCAGGGGAACGTGCCGGTCATCTCCACGGTCACGGGCCGGCAGATCCGCGGCGAGGACATGCTCCGGGAGGACTACTGGAGGCACAACGCCCGCGAGACGGTCCGTTTCCTGCCGGCCGTCCACACACTGCTGGAGCGGCGGTTCGACGCGGTGCTGGAGATCGGCCCGGAGCCGGTCCTGACCCGCCTGGTCGGCAAGCAGGGCCTGGATCCCCGCGAGGACCGCCGCTGGCTGCCCTCGCTGTCCCGCCACGCCGACGACTGGCAGCAGGTCCTTGGGACCCTGGGGAGCCTGTATGCGGCTGGCGCCGACATCAACTGGCACGCCGTGGACGCCGGGTTCGCCCGGAACAGGGTTGTGCTGCCCACCTATCCGTTCCAGCGCAAGCGCTACTGGAGGGACACCCGGGCCACTCGTGGCACCCGCCCGGTGGGCACCCCCGTCTTCCCGGGCACCCGGCTGAGCTCACCCGCGCTGCGCGACACGGTGTACCAAAGCCGGTTCACGGCCGACTCCCCGGCCTTCCTGGCCGATCACGTGCTCTTCGGCACGGTGGTGGTCCCCGCGGCGTCCCATCTGGCCATGACCGTCTCCGCCGCCGTGCAGGGGCGCGAGGGCGCGGGCGCTCTGCTGGAAGGCGTCTCCTTCCCCCAGGCGTTGACCGTGGACCACGCCGAGCGAGAGATTCAGCTGATCATCGAGGGCGACGACGATGCGGAGCCCCGGGCCTTCCGCGTGGTCAGCGCGCCTGCGGGGACGACGGACCAGCAGGCCTGGACAACCCACGCCACGGGCACGGTGCGCGGATCGTCGGCAGCGGGGACGGCACGTCGGGTGCCCGCGGTGGACGAGCTGCTGGGCCGACAGGGCCGGCGCCTCGACGGTGCCGACTTCTACGCCGCGATGCGGGAGAGCGGCGCCGACCTCGGCCCCGGCTTCCGCTACCTCAGCCAGATGACGCGCCATCCCGGCGAGGTCCTGATCCGGATGCTCCCGCCGGAGCAGGACGACAGGGACGGCGGTTTCCTCCTGCCTCCGGGACTGGTCGACTCGTGTGTACAGGCCGTGGTGGCCCTGGTCTGGGCCGGCCGGCCGGGTGAGGAGCTGGGCGTACGGGTGCCCATCCGCCTGGACGGTATGCGGTTCCACCAGGCACCGCCGGCCGCGCCCCTGTGGTGCCACGTTCAGGAGCGCCCGGACCAGAGCCCGGACGACGACACCGTCGTGGCGGACCTGCTGCTGTTCGACGACGACGGCAACACCGTTCTGGAGATGGACGGCCTGTGGCTGCGCCGGGTGTCGGGGGATGCCCTGCTGCGCCGGGACGCCGCCGTCGTCCGGCAGCCCGTCTGGGAGGCCACGGACGTTAAGCCGGTACCCGCCGGCGGCACGCTGCCCGCCGCGGAATGGCTGGTCCTGGCCGACCGCCGGGGTGTCGGCGCCGCGCTGGCCGCACGGCTGCGGGCGAACGAGCACCGGGTCACGGTGGTCGAGGCCGGTGCCCACGAAGAGGCGGGCCTCAAGGCGCTGGTGCGGGAACGGACCGCTGAGGGCGGCTCGTTGAACGTGGCCTTCCTGTGGGGGCTCGACGAGCCCGAGGACGAGCCCACCGCGGACGCGCTCGACCAGGCTCAGGGAACGGTGTCCGCGGCCCTGTTGGCCCTCCTCCAGGAGCTGGGCAGCGCGGGGCGTGACGCACGGGTGCTGGTGGCGACCCGTGGCGCGCAGTCGCTCTCCCGGCACCCGGTCGGGGTCGTGCACGCTCCGCTGTGGGGCCTGGCGGCCATCGCGAACGCCGAGAACCCGGACGTACGCTGCGTCCTGGTCGATCTCGACCCGGACGAGCGGGCGGCGGAGAGTGCGGCCGAAGCGCTGTGCGCGGAGGCGCTCGGGGCCCTCGGCGACGACCGGATCGCCTTCCGCGGCGGCCGGCGTCATATCGCCGGGACGGCGGTGCCGGCGCTGGCGCACGACACTGCCGCGGCCGAGGAGTTGGTGCGGCCGGACGGCACCTATCTGGTGACCGGCGGGCTCGGTGCGCTGGGCCTGCACACGGCCGAGTGGCTGGTGAGCGGCGGTGCCCGGCATCTCGTTCTGGTCGGGCGCCGGGCTCCCTCGGAGGACGCCGGCCGCAGCATCCGCGAGTGGGAGCGGGCAGGCGTCCAGGTGGTCGTCCGTCAGGCCGATGTCGCGGACTTCCACGCCGTGCAGCGGGTCCTCGCGGAGCTGGAGACCTCCATGCCGCCGCTGCGCGGAGTGGTCCACGCGGCCGGTGTGCTGGACGACGGCAGTATCCAGCGGCAGAACGCCGATCGTCTGCGCTCGGTGATGGCTCCGAAGACGCGCGGCGCATGGAACCTTCATCTGCTGACCCGGGACGCGAAGCTGGACTTCTTCGTCCTCTACTCCTCCGTGGCCGCCCTCATGGGCTCCCGTGGCCAGAGTGGCTACGCCGCCGGCAACTCCTTCGTCGACGCTCTGGCTCACCACCGGGAGTTCCTCGGGCTGACCGGCACCAGCGTGGCCTGGGGACCGTGGAGCGGCGACGGGATGGTCGCGACCCTTGACGCGCACGCCGGCCGCCGGGTGCGGGAGAGCGGCTTCGGCATGCTGGAGCCCGAGCCCGCGTTCCGCGCGCTGGAGGACGTGCTGCGGGCCGGCATCCCGCATGCGTACGTCTATGCCGGTGAGCCGGCCGGCGTACGACCGGCCGGGGCGGGCCTGCCGGGAGGAGCGCGTCGGGAAACCCCGTCCGCGGCCCAGCAGTCCGTGTACGACCGGCCCGCCGCCCTCGGGGCCGCGCTCGCGCCGAGGAATGAGACGGAGACGAAGCTCGTCGCCATCTGGGAGTCGCTGCTCGGCATCCATCCCATCGGGGTGGAGGACGACTACTTCCAGCTGGGCGGCGACTCCATCACCAGCCTGCGGATCATCAGCCGGGCCAAGCAGGCGGGCATCCGGCTCACCGAGGCCGACCTCTTCTCCCACCCGACCGTGGCGGAGCTGGCGGCCGCGGCGAGCACGGTTCCCACGCCGCAGGACAGCGGGCCGGAGAAGAACGGCCCGGCGGCGGACGCACCTCAAGGCGTCGGTGTCCACAGCACTCATCTGGCCGAGGGCGACCTGCAGCGGCTGCTGTCCCGTATCGGGTCCGCCGCGACCGAGGCGCCTGATGTCACGGCGCGAAGCGGCGATGCGGCCAACGACAGCACCACAGAAAGGCGGAGCCGATGACCACGAGCATTGAGGGTGTACATCCCCTCTCTCCCTTGCAGCAGGGCCTCCTGTACCACACCATCCTCGACCCCGGAACGTCCTTCTACGTCGACCAGGTGATCCAGAAGCTCGACGGCGACCTGGACCCCGACGCGCTGGAGCAGGCGTGGCAGCGGGCGGTCGACCGGCACACGATCTTGCGGTCCTCGTACCACTGGGAAGAGATCGACGAGCCCGCGCAGGTCGTGTACGCCGCCGGCACCGCGCGGATCGAGCGGCACGACTGGCGGGACACCGGAACCGGTGACGACGTCGAGGCCGGTGAAGACGTCGAGGCGCGGCTGGAGAACTTCCTGCGCACCGACCGGCGCCGGGGCTTCCAGCTGGACCGCCCGCCGTTGTTCCGGCTGCACCTCATCCGTGTCGCCGAGCGAAGGCACCTCTTCGTCTTCCGCTACCACCACATCCTGCTCGACGCCTGGTCGGCTCTGATGCTGCTGGAGGAGGCGCTGTCCTCCTACGACCATCTGGTGCAGGGCCGGCAGCTGCCCTCCCGGGCCGTCCGGCCGTACCACGACTACGTGGCATGGATACGCCGCCAGGACATGAGCCGGGCCGAGGAGTTCTGGCGCGCCGAACTGGCCGGCTTCCGGCCCGCGCCGCTCGCCGTGGCCGGCACGGAGGGCACCGACGGCGCACCGGCGGAGACCGGCGCGGACACCGGCCGGGAGAACCCGGAGGTGTCGCGGGTGCTCACCCGGGAGACCGGGGACGCCCTGCGCCGGCTCGCCCGTGAGCACCGGCTCACGCTCGGCACCGTGCTGCAGACCGCGTGGGGCCTGCTGTTGAGCAGGTACACCGATCAGCAGGACGTCGTGTTCGGGATGACCATGACGCACCGGCCGGCCGAGCTGGACGGGATCGAGGACACCCTCGGGCTGTTCATCAACACGCTGCCGTTGCGGATACGGACGGCCCCGCACCGTCCGTTCGCCGAGTCGTGCGCCCGGGTGCAGGCCGCGCAGACGAGAATGCGGGGCTTCCTGGCCAGTCCCCTGGCGGAAGTCCAGCAGTGGAGCGATGCCGCACCGGGTGAGTCCCTGTTCGACAGCATCATGACGATCCTCAACGTGCCGCGGATCACGAACCTGGGACGCCGGACCGGCGAACTCGATGTCCGGGGTGGCGAATACCGCTACCACACCAACTATCCGCTGGCCGTTCTCGTCATCCCCGACGAGGAGATCAGCCTGCGCATCGGCTACGACCGGAGCCGCTTCGACACGGCCGTCGTCGAGCGCATGCTGGGGCACTTCGCCACGATCCTGGAAGCGGTGGCCGCCGACTTCACGCTGCCGGCCGGCCGGATCTCCCTGCTGACCGGCGGGGAGCGGCAGCAGATCGACGAGTGGAGCGCCGGCGAGACCGTTACGTCACCCGGCCTGTGCGCGCAGCGCCTGTTCGAGGAGCATGCGGAGCTGTCACCGGACGCACCGGCCGTGACCTTCGGATCCCAGGTTCTGACGTATCGTCAACTCGACGAGCGCGCCAACCAGATGGCGCACCTGCTGCAAGAAAACGGCATCGGGCCGGAGTCCCGTGTCGGGCTCTGCCTGGACCGCTCGATCGAGCTCATCGTCGCGATGCTGGGCGTGCTCAAGGCCGGTGGAGCGTTCGTACCGCTCGACCCCGCGTACCCCGCGGACCGTCTTGACTTCATGAGCCGGGACGCCGAACTGTCCCTGCTGCTGACGAGCACCACGGCGCAGGCGCACCTCCCCGCGCTCGATGTCCGCAGCCTGCTGCTGGACGAGCAGACCGAGGCGCTCGACCGGCACAGCACCGCACCCGTCGCCGACGGTCCGCAGCCGAGCGATCTCGCGTACGTCATCTACACCTCGGGGTCGACCGGGCGTCCCAAGGGAGCGCTCATCCCCCACGACGGGCTGGTGAACAGCTGCCTCGCACAAAAGGACGCGTTCGGCATCGGCCCCGAGGACCGAGTGTTGCAGTGGGCGTCCCCGAGCTTCGATGCATCGGTGTTCGAAGTCTTCCTGGCTCTGGGTGCGGGGGCGGTCCTGTGCCTCGCCTCCCAGGAGGACGTCATCCCCGGCCCGGGGCTCGTCGACCTGCTGGACCGCGAGCGCATCACCGCTCTGGTCATGGCTCCTTCCGCGCTCGCCGCCCTCCCGTTGGAGGCACCGGCGCGGCTGCCCGGGCTGCGCAGCATCGTGCTCGGGGGCGAATCGATCTCCACGGCGCTGCTCGACCGCTGGTGCCCCGGCCGACGGATCTTCAATGTGTACGGGCACACGGAGACCAGCATCTGGGCCACGGTGGAGGAGTGCGTGGCGGACGGGCGTCCCCCGTCGGTCGGACGCCCGATCCGCGGCATCCAGCTCCATCTGCTCGACAGCAATGGACAGCCGGTCCCGGTCGGCATCCCGGGTGAGCTCTGTCTCGGTGGTGTCGGAGTCGGCCGTGGCTACCTGAACCGGGCCCGCCTCACCGCCGAACGCTTTGCGCCGGACCCCTTCTCCGGCGTCCCCGGCGCCCGTCTCTACCGGAGCGGAGACCTGCTGTGCAGGCGCCCCGACGGACGGCTCGACTTCGTCGGCAGGGTGGACGGACAGGCCAAGATCCGGGGCCTGCGCATCGAGACGGGCGAGGTGGAGAGCGCCTTGCGCGAGCATCCGGAGGTGAAGGACGCCGCCGTCCAGGTGCGCGACGGCATCGGGGGCAACGATGCCGACCAGAGGCTGGTGGCCTACCTGTTGCTGCGGCCGGGTGACGAGCGGCCGGACGAGGACTGGCGTCTCTTCCTGCGCAAGACGCTGCCGGACTACATGGTGCCCAACTCCTTCGTCACGCTGGACGCCCTCCCCCTGACGTCCAACGGCAAGCTGGACTACGCGGCCCTGCCGGAGCCCGAGCGGAGCGTTGCGGCCGACGGACAGTCGGCGCGGCTCACCCCGTTGGAGAGCCAGGTGGCCGAGCTGTGGGCCCAGACGCTGGGACTGGACAGCGTGGGCGCGCACGAGGACTTCTTCGCGCTGGGCGGTAACTCCATCAAGGCCACGCGTATCGCGTCCCGCATACGTCAGGAATGGCAGGTGGAATTCTCCGTGCGAGCGGTGATGGAAGGCGGAACCGTCGTCGGCTGCGCAGCCGCGCTCACGCAGGCGCTGGCGACCGGAATGAACGAACCGTCGGCGAACTGAGCCCCGGACGCCTTGTTCCCACCGGCCATGACCGGCCGCTTTCCCCGGCGAGCGCGGAAAGAGCGCCGTTTACTTTCGAAAGGACCACATGAACGCCACGGCTGACGATCCGGGTGTGTTGTTTCCCTTTGGTACCCCTGACCTTGCAGCGCCCGTCCGGGTTTTCTGCCTGCCGTACGCGGGCGGCGGCGCCGGCCTTTACCGTGCATGGAGCCAGCGCACTGTTCCCGGTGTGGCGATCGTGCCGGTACAGCTGCCGGGGCGTGAGAACAGGCTCCATGAGCCGCCGGAGCACGATTTCGACGCCCTCGCCGCACGGCTGGCGGAGGCGATCGCTCCGTGGACGGGCGAACGCTACGCCCTCTTCGGACACAGCATGGGCGGTCTGCTCTCGTACGAACTCGCCCACCGGCTGCAGGAGCTGACGGGACGGCCGGCCGAGCTGCTCGCCGTGTCCGCCTGCGCGGCGCCCGACGTGGAACGCCCTTCTTGGCGCATTCACGATCTGCCCAGGGAGGAATTCGTCGCGGAGGTGCGACGGCTCAACGGCACCCCGCAGGAGGTGTTCGAGGACGAGGACCTCCTCGACCTGTGCCTGCCGCGCATCCGCGCCGACTTCTCCGTGCTGGCGAGCTACCGGTACCAGCAGCGGGCTCCGCTGGCCGTGCCGGTCACGGCGCTGTGCGGAACCCGCGATCCTCAGGTCCCCACCTGGTCGGTGGAGAACTGGCGCAGCCACACGGCCCGCGAATTCAGGCTGCATCTCGTGGACGACGACCACTTCTTCATTCACCGTCACGAGCAGGCCGTCTTCGAGCACCTCACCGATGGGCTTCGCGAAGTACTCGTGTGAGGCGAGGAACCGACCGGCCGGCGGAAAACCGGCCGGCAGTCGCCACGGATCAACACCTCGCCTTGCCGACACAAGAAAACGGAAACCGGATATGAGCAATCCCCTGGACGAGCCGGACAGCTCGTTCGTGGTGCTGACGAATCACGAGGCGCAGTACTCGCTGTGGCCGGTGTTCGCGGAACTTCCCGACGGGTGGACGGTCGCGCATCCAGAAAGCGACCGGCAGACCTGCCTGGATTACATCGAAAAGGAATGGACGGATATGCGTCCGAAGAGCTTGGTGAACATGATGAGGGGTGTCGCATGAGCAAGACGGTTACGACGATAGCCGAGGTCTACAACCACGCCCTGGCAGCTTCGGCGATCAGTGCGGCGTGGGAGGTCGGCATCTTCGACGCGCTCCGGGAGGCAGGACCCCTGGATGCCGAGGCTTTCGCGGCCGAGCAGGGGCTGGACGCAGGCTCGGTGCAGGAGCTGTTCCGCGCGCTGGCCGCGGCGGACGTGGTCAGCCGCGAGGGCGTCAAGGTCCGCCCCGGCCCGAACTTCGAGGAAGCTGACCGGTCCAAGTCGCTGTTCCACTGGATGACAAAGGGCTGCGGCGAGCTGTTCAGCACCCTCCCGGACCTGATCCGCGAAGAGAACCGGGTGGGCTCCTTCTACCGGCGTGACGCGGCGGCGATCAGCGTCGCGTGCCGTGAAATCAACGCCGAGTGGTGGGACCCGGTCTTCCGGCCGGTGGTGAGCGGGCTGGACTTCAGTTACGTCGCCGACCTGGGATGCGGCAGCGGCGAGCGGCTGATCCGGCTGGCTCAGTCCCGGCCGGGCGTACGGGGCCTCGGCATCGACGCCGCCGACGGAGCCATCGAGGTCTCCACCAAGGCGGTGGCCGATGCGGGCCTGTCGGACCGCATCACCATCACCCAGGGCGATGCCACACAGCTCGAAGCGCGCGCCGAGTACGCGGGGGTCGACCTGCTGACCTCCTTCATGATGGGACACGACTTCTGGCCCCGCGCCGAAGCGGTCGCGTCGCTGCGGCGCATCCGGGAGGTCTTCCCCGATCTGAAGCACTTCCTGCTCGCGGACGCGACGCGGACGACGACGTACCCGGACACCGAAATGCCGGTCTTCAGCATGGCGTTCGAGTTCGCTCACGCGGTGATGGGCGACTACCTGCCCACGCTGGAGGAGTGGGGCCCGGTCTTCGAAGAGGCAGGCTGGCGTCTCGTGGAAGCGCACCCCATCTCCGTCCCGGCGGACAGCGTGATGTTCCACCTGGTCCCCGCCAACTGACCCACTGCCGCCCCGGTGCCTCGGACCGACGCACCGGGGCGGCAGTGCGTCGGCGAGCGGCGGCCTCAGCACTCGCCGACGTCACCCGCGAGGCCACCGGCGCCGGCACCCGACCGCCGGCGCCTCACCCCGCCCCGGCAAGCGCTGTCCGCCCCGCCGGAGTGTCGGCTCGCCCTTTCTCGTAGACGGTGAGCCCCCGTGCCAGATGGAGAGGCACGAGCAGCAGCTCCACGACGAGTGCCTTCCATGCGTAGACGAGGTTCACGGCCTTGGTCGCGTAGACACACGGAATGTTCAACAGCACGCCGGCAAGCGGGAGTTTGCGGCGGCGGGCTGCGTAGATGAGGGGTGGTGTCGTCAGCAGGAGTTCGGCTCCGGCCCACCAGGCGAAGGCGAGGGCGGGTGGCTGGTCCGTGGTCGCGGCGATCACGAACGGTGTCGCCCACCAGAGCGGTGCGGTGAGGATTTCCAGGAGGGCGAGCAGCACCCAGACCGCCAGCAGGGGTTTGTGGAGGATCAGCCGGCCCAGGTGGAGCCGGACGTTCTGGCAGAAGCCGGCCATCCAGCGCCAGACCTGTTTGCGGAGATAGGTGAGGTCTTCGGGGTCGGCGGCCAGCGCGACGGCGTCGGGGACATAGACCGCGCGGCGGCCCGCGATCTGCTGGGACCAGGTGAAGTCCATGTCCTCGAATTTCCTAATTAGGAATTCACGAGAATTACGACACTCTCCTCACCTCTGAAGAAGAGTATCAACTGCCCCCACGCTGAGCCCTGTGGGACCATCGACGATCTCACCAACATCCCGAATCGGGACAATGCGGAAATAGCTCGCGCCGACAAGCCAGCAAACTGTCAGCATCGTCCCCGCGATCTTGGCAGACAGGCGCTTCCGCTCAGCCCACCGCACCGGTAGCAGCGCCCAGCTGCGCCGTCCGTGTGGCCGGTCCAAAGGCCAGCCGACGAGCTGTACACCTGACCGACCGGCATCAGGCCAAACCTCCATGTTGCAAGAAGACGGCGGACGGTAGGGTAAGCGGTCGGTCGGTAGCGGATCCCACGGCGCCGGCCACATCACCAAGCAGGGCAGGTAGGGAGGGCTGACGTGGCTCGAGAGCCAAGCGAGCTTGGAAGTCAGTTCACCAACCTGGCCCTCGCCTCAGCCAATTTCGGGTTTCTCCTCCCCTACGAACCGCTCCTAGTGCTCTACGGCGCTTCATCCGAGGCCCGTATGTCCACTGCCCCTACCGACTCGCTGGTGGCGGCGCGCCAATTCGGTGAGGTTCTTGCAGCCAAGCTCGGCCACGTGGCCGGTGTGCGGTCGCCGACGGCAGACCAGGCGTCTCGTCTGCGGGTACTGACTCGTGCCGGGCTACTCCCTGCACGAGTCCTCGCCGCGTTCGAGGACCTTCACGGCTCCCCTGACGGTGCCCCTGACCCGGCAGAGGTGGTGGCCCCGCACCTGGTGCAGCGCTGTTTCGAGCTGGCTGTCTGGTTCTTCCGGCTCCAGACGTCCGACCAGGAGCCGATGTCCTTCGTCCACACCGGCCCGTCCGACCTACGTGTTCTGGCGGAGCGAGTGTCTCCGCTGGATGCGGTCCTGCCCCGGTTGCGCCGGGAGTTCGATCTCCGAGTGGGGCCGACATCGCTGCCGGCTTCAGAGCGAGAGCACCTGATCGTCGGTGCCCGCGACGCAGCCTATGAGCCGCTGACAGAAGCGGCGATCGTGGCGGAGGTGCAGCGCAGGCTCACCAAGGCAGGGTGGGATGTTCTGGGCCCGGATGCGGATGATGACCGGAGCCGCTCACTCGGTTGCGTGTTGGTGGAGCCTGCTCTGTCCGGCGGCAGCCGTGCCGACTTGCTGCTGTTGGTCGGCGGGCAGGTGGTGGGCATCATCGAGTGCAAGAGGGACGGCGCCGATCTCACCACGGCCATGGAGCAGGCGAGGATGCTGGCTGCAGCAGTGACAGACGCCTCGCCGTGGCCGGTCTGGCGCTCTCCGCTGCCGTATCGGTACGTGAGTGACGGACGACGTCTGCTTTTCTGCGACGCCAATGATCCAGAACCGCGGGCCCGGCTCGTCAGTGGCTTCCACCGGCCGGCCACTTTGGCGCGTTGGCAGCGTGAGGCAGAGGCGGACAGTGAGGCACCGACCTATCGAGCCAGGCTGACGGCCCACCTGCCCCGTCTGGACGAGGGATCGCCGGCGGCCGGACAGCTTCGTCCGCCGCAGATCAGGGCAGTACGGGCCGTCGAGCAAGCGCTCGCTGCCGGACAACGCCGTGCCCTGGTGCAGATGGCTACCGGCACGGGACGGGTCAACGCCGAGGTCTTCGCGGCCTACCGTCAGCTCAGGTATGCCAGGGCTGCCCGCATTCTCTTCGTGGTTGATCGCGTAATGATGGCGCATCAGTTGACTGCCCGTTTCCGGCAGTTCAGTACCCCGGATGCGGGGCGGAGTCTTGCGGATGTGTACCAAGTCGAAGAGCTGACCTCGGCAGGCCCGACTCCGTCGGCGTCAGCCGTCGTGGCCACGGTGCAGAGGCTGGAAAGCATGCTGGCAGGCACGCCAGAGCCGGACAGTGGATCCGCACGGGTATCGGCATACGAGACCGCCGAGCAGGTCTCGCATTCCGACAGCGCTCCGCTCGAAGTCACCTACTCCGAAGCTCTGCCGCCTGATTCCTTCGATCTCATCGTCGTCGACGACTGCCACCACTCGGTCTATGGACGAGGGCGTGCCCTCCTTGAGTACTTCGACGCTCCCGTGGTCGGATTCACCGCGACACCGGTCGCCCCGATCTTCGGTTTCTTCAACGCCAACCTGGTCAGCGAATACCTCTTTGAACAGGCCATCGCCGATGGTCTCGTCGTGGACTACTCCGTCTACCAGACACGGTTCGAGCCGTCCGGGCGCGCGGTGCTCGTGCCGTTGCACGAGCACATCGCCGCCGAAGCCAAGCGTCCGCGCCGCACCCAGTACGAGCAGTTGGACGAAGACCTGGCTTACGCCGGCCCGGACAGCGACCCGCGGATCGTCGGGTCCGAACGACTGGCTGCAGTTGTGACGGCGTTCCGTGATGCACTGCCCACCCTGTTCCCGGAGAGGGCGGCCCCGGGTGGGCTGGGCGTCCCCAAGACCGTGGTCTTCGCGCTCAACGACCTGCACGCGGAAAACATCGTGCATCACATCCGCGAGGTGTTCGGCTTCGGCGGTGCCTTCTGCCAGAAGATCACCATGTGCAGAGACGACCCGGCCCAGCTTCTGAGGGACTTCAGGACGACTTCGCAATTCCGGATTGCCGTGGTGGTGGACATCATGTCCGGCCCCACCGACATGCGGGCGGTCGAGTGCGTGCTGTTCCTGCGCGATGTCCGGTCCGCTGCCTATTACGAGCGGCTGCTGGCGCAGGGGGCTCAGCGCATTGCGCCGGCGGAGCTCCGCGCCGTCACCCCAGGAGCATTTGCTAAGACCCAGTTTGTGGTGATCGACGCGGTGGGTACCTCGCGCCACCACCACCGACGGCTCGTCAATGTGACCGACGCGTCCGGCCGGGCAGGCCGGCGTGCGCTGGAGCGCCTGCTGAACCGTACGGTGGACGCCGGCATGACCGCTGACGAGACGGCTGAACTCGGGGTGCGGCTTGCCCGGCTCGTTCCCGTGCTGAGCGAAGCTGATGGCGCCGCGGTCCGGAAGCTGGCCGACTTTTCCTTGGAAGGGTTGGTGGCCCGGCTTCTCGGCACCGTCGATGCGGACCACATGGCGCAGGTCCGCGCAGCCTGGGGTGACGAGGCCCTCGACGAGGAAGTCCGCGATGCCGGCGCCCTGCTCGGCAATAGGCCTGCGCTGCGGCAGATGTTGCTCGGCCTCTACGACCGACCGGCCGCATCGGATGCGGGGGAGCCCGCCGGGCAGAGTGCGGCTGCCGAGGACGTGCGCCGGCGTCTGGCCGCGTTTACGCAGCAGGCCGGACCCTTCACTCCGGCCCAGCTGTGGTGGATCGAGAACATTGCGGAGGCGACTGCCGCTGCCGATGACCGATTCAATCCCCGGGACCTCGACAGCGTCCCGTTCTCGGGTCGGGGCGGCACGGACGGGTTCCTTGGCGCGTTCGGGGCCGACGTCGCGATCGACCTCTTGTACGAACTGGGTGAGGCGCTCGCTTGAACAACGACCTTCCCACCGGTTGGACCACCGTCCGGCTGGCCGACGTACTGCGCGAACCGTTGGTCAACGGCCGGTCCCTGCGCACCCGCCAGGACGGCTTCCCCGTGCTGCGGGCGACGGCCCTTCGCCCGGTGAGGGTGGACTTCACCCAGACCAAGGGCGGCGACTGGACAGCCCACGACAGCGCGCCTGCTCTGGCCGAACCCGATGACCTGCTGGTCAGCCGGGCCAGCGGCTCGCTGGCCCTGGTCGGCGAGGGCGCCTTGGTGGATGCCCCTCCCAGTCCCACGACCTTCCCTGACACCATGATCCGCGTGCGCGTGCTGCCCTCCCTCGTCGATCCGCGTTACCTCGCGCACCTGTGGAACTCACCGGTCGTGCGCCGCCAGATCGAGGCCTGCGCACGCCAGGGCGGCGCAGCGATCTACCGGATCAATCACGGCGACCTGGCGCAGATCCTGCTTCCACTCCCGGCACCCGGCGAACAGGCCCGGATTGCCGCCCTGGTGGAGAACCACCTCGCCCGGATCAACGCCACCACAACCCGAACCCGCAGGGCCCTCGAGCAGGCTGACGAACTGAACCAAACGATGAGCGCCCGGGCCAGTGTGGGGCGGCTCTCCGGCGCGGACCGCGCACCGGGAGACCTGACCCCCGCCGGCACACACGACGGCGCTCTGCCGTTCTTGCCTGCCGACTGGCGCTGGACGCGCTTGGAGAACGTCGCCGACGTGACACTCGGGGTTACCAAGAACAGCAGGCGGCAGTGGGATCCCGCGGACGTGGAGGTTCCCTGCCTCCGGGTCGCGAACGTGCAGCGAGGCCGACTGGCCCTGGAGGACGTCCACTCAATCCGGCTGCCCTTGCAGCGAGCACAGGCCGCCCGCCTCCGCACCGGTGACGTGATCCTGACCGGCGGCGGAGACCGCGGCCAGCTGGGCCGCGGCTGGATTTGGGAGGAGCAGTTGCCTGACTGCGTCCACCAAAACCACGTGTTCCGAGCCCGCATCACCGGCCAGCAGCTGCACCCGAAGCTGCTGGCCTGGCACGCCAACGGATTCGGCCGCCAGTGGTGCGAGCGCAACGCCACGCAGGTCACTGGGCTGGCTTCCATCGGTCTGGGGAAGATCCGCATGATGCCGGTGCCCGTCGCTCCGGCTGAGGAGCAGCAACGGCTGGTCGCTCTGGTCGACGCGCACCTCACGGCCCTTCAGACCGCGTCCGCTGCGGCCGAACGAGCGGTTGCCGTGGCCGACCGGCTGCGGAGCAACCTCCTGCAGCAGGCGTTCACCGGCCAGCTGCCGGACGCCTTCCACCCGCTCGGGCAACAGGAGTCCTCGCCGTGAACCCACCTGTCTCCTCCCACCCCGGGCCCGACCAGGACCTGGCCAAGGTCCTGTGGTCCTTTGCCGACGTGCTGCGAGAAAACGGAATCTCAGGCACCGAGTACGTCGAACAGCTCGCCTGCCTGATCCTCCTCAAGCTCGCCCACGAGCAGAGCCACCGCCCCCTCAACCCCGTGGACGTGATCGGCTACGACGCATGGGGACAGATCCGCTGGACCGACAGGCAGAACCAGCTGCCGGTCTACGAGCACACCCTGGACTCCCTTGCGCGCCGTCCGGGCAACCTCGGTCTGCTCTTTCGAAGGGCACAAAACCGGGTCTCGGACCCTGCCAAGCTCAGTCGACTGATCGACCTGGTCGACCTCTACCACTGGTCAGGGGACGACAGCACCAGCCGCGGCGCGGTCTTCGAAGACCTGCTGGCCCGATTGACCGCCGACCACAAGACCGGCGCCGGGCAGTTTTACACCCCTCGGCCGCTGGTCGAGGCGATCGTGCAGTGTGTCCAGCCGGGCGTCGACGACACGATCATCGATCCGGCCTGCGGCACGGGCGGCTTCTTGATCAAGTCATTCGAGTACCTGGTCAACCACTTTCCCCCCGGCGTCACCCCAGCCCAGCGCGCGCGACTGGACCAGGGCGCGTTCTTCGGCACCGAACTCGTCGATGCCACGGCGCGGCTGGCCACGATGAACCTCGTCCTGCACGGAATGACGCGGGCCGACGCCGCCGACTCCCTGATCACCGTCGGTGACGCGCTCGCCCGGCCTCCGACGCAGCACGCGACGCTGGTCCTCACCACGCCTCCGTTCGGGAGGCGCTCCATGACCACCGGCGACACGTACGCGTACTACCGACCCGACTTCTGGACGGAGACCGGCAACAGGCAGCTCAACTTCCTCCAGCACGTCTACAGCCTGCTGGAGACCAACGGCCGGGCAGCCGTCGTGGTTCCCGACAACGTCCTGTTCGAAGGCGGAGCCGGCGAGCGGGTCCGACGACTACTCCTTGACGCCTGCGACGTACACACCCTGCTCCGGCTTCCGGCAGGTGTCTTCTACGCAACCGGTGTCAAGACCAACGTCCTGTTCTTCGACAAGCCCGCGCCCCGGCCGGACGGCAGCCCATCCACCAAGCAGCTGTGGGTGTACGACCTGCGCTCCCACAGCCCCGCGCCGACCAAGACCACGACGCTGGTCGGCTCCGACTACGAGGACTTCGTGTCCGCCTACCGGCCCGGGCGGCCTCGCAACGAGCGGGTCGAGTCACCCCTGTTCAGGTCCTTCAGCGTGGAGGACCTGCTCGCCAGGGACCGCATCAGCCTCGATCTTCAGGTCGCAGACCCACCGGACGAGCCCTTTGCACCCGTCGAGCCCGAGGCCGACCTGCACCACATGGCACAGGAGATTGCCGGCGAACTCCGCTCGGCATTGGAGGAATTGACCGCCCTCACCGAAGCGCTGCGGCCCTACGGCGCACACGGCGACCGCCCGGATCGGGACTCGGCGAAGTGACCGCGACCACATCAGCTGCGAATGGAGGGACCGCATGCGGATGCTGCGCCTGAGCCTTCCCTCCTACCGGGGGTTGCGCAACTTCCAACTGGACCTCACCGACGCGGTGGACGGCGGCCATGCCATCGCCACGTTGATCGGCCCAAACGGCGGCGGCAAATCGCGGGCCCTGCACGCGCTCGCCGAGATCTTCGGTGCCCTTCACCGGCCCAAGCACCGCGCGGCATTCGCCTTCGACGTCCACTACGAGCTGCGCGGCACGATGGTCCGGGCCGTCCAGACCTCCCGCGAAGCCGCCCCCGAGCTGACCGTGGCACGGGCGGGCCGCGAGCCGATCAGAGTGCCCCGGGCGCACTGGCCGCGCCATCTTCCCGATCACGTCTTCGGCTACCAGGCCCACCCCCATGCTCCCTGGACCGTGGAGTTCGACCAGCATCGACGCTTCGCCGCGCGCCGCCTTAGCGATTGGCGCCGGCAATGGCGAGAGAACCTTGACGACTGGCGTGCCAGCCGGTCGCCCGATGAGGCGTGGCCGGAACAGCTCACCCTCCCCGTCAACTGCCCCCTGTACACCCCCGTCTTCCTGTGCACCCCCGCCCACCTGCCGCTGTTGCTCCTGGCGCAGACCACCCACTGGGCCGACTCGTTCGGCACCTACCTGCGTGAGCACTCCTACATCCAGCACGTCGCCTCGGCCGTCCTGCGCATCAAGGCGCCCCGCGCCGCGCGAGGGCCGGACTTGGCCGCGCTGCCGTACTGGGGTCTGGGCGGCCCGGCCCGCACGCTGTTCGCCGCGGTGGCCGACTCCGGCCGGTTCGGATTGATTCCCGACGCCGACCCGGTAGATGGAGCCGGGAGCCCCGCGGACGGATTTCGGATCGTGCTGGGCACCACCGAGGACGTCAGAGCCTTCCGCAACCTCTTCGACGGCGACCTGTCGATGTTCGGGCTGCTCACCACCCTGCTCGACGCCGGCTACCTCACCGTCGAGGTCCGACTGCAAAAGGCTGGTGCGGTGACGCTCGCACTGGACGACCTGAGCTCGGGAGAGCAGCAGCTCCTGACGATTCTGGGCCTGCTGCGGCTCCAGCGTGCGCAGGAGTCGCTCTTCCTTCTCGATGAACCGGACTCGCACTTCCATCCCGAGTGGAGCCGGCGCTGGTACAGCTCCGTGCGCACCGTGCTGGGGAGGCATCAGGACTCGCAGCTCATTACGGCCACCCACGAACCCCTGCTGGTGGCCAACATGACCCGCCAGCAGATCCGGGTCGTCGCCACAGACACGGAGGGCCAGGCCACGGCGGTGACCCCCAGAGCCACTCCGCGAGGACAAGGCGCCGGCGGTCTGCTGACCACAGACCTCTTCAAACTGCCTACCCAGCTCGACGAACACACTCAAGAGCTGATCGATCAGCAGTACGCGTTGCTACCAGCCGCGGCGCATAACCCGGTCGCGCAGGCAGAACTCAAGCAGGTCACCGGCAAGCTCGACGCACTGGGCTTTTCCACCGCGAACCGCGATCCGCTCGTGTCGGCCTTCCTCGCTGAACTCCACAGCAGGCGCCGCGCCCTCGTCGAGGCTGCCAGAGGTACCAACCCTCCGCCCCCGGAAGTGCTGGAGGCCTTGGTTGCCGAGCTTTTCAACGAGCACTTCTCGTCGGTGCTCTGACGCCGATGAGACATGTGGACATGAAGGGGCTCACGACCCCGACGGTGTGGGCCGACAAGACCCGGCGCACCTTGAACGCCGTGCGGGCCGCGATGGCTGCGAACCAGAAGCGCATCTTCACGGAGCACTGGACCGATGACGAAGTACGCGACCCCCTGCTCGAGCTCATCGGACGGAAGTGTTGGTACTGCGAGACCATAATCCAGCGCGCGGATGTCAACGTCGACCACTTCCGGCCCAAATCCGAAGTCCTCGGTGAACCCAGCCATCGCGGTTACTGGTGGCTCGCGTACAAAATTGAGAACTACCGCATCGCGTGCAAGCACTGCAATAGCGGCGGGGCCAGATTCGACGGCGTGCCGGAAGGCCGTGCCAAGGGCACCCGCTTCCCGCTCCTGGCCGGGCCGCGCGCCTGGCATCCCAAGGATGACCTGGACCTCGAGCAGCCCCTGCTCCTGGACCCGGCCCAGCGAGGCGACCCCGGCCTGCTCGGGTTCGACACCTACGGCTACGCCCGGCGCAGCGACACCCCGTACTCGCAAGACGAGGCGCAGAGCGGCGTGTGCCGCGCCGACGAGACCATACGAATCCTGGCGCTAAACGCCACCCAGATCACCGACCAACGGCGCGAGCTCATGACGGAGATCGCGGAGCTCGCCCAGATACCGGGCCGGCTGCCCAAGATCCAGGCACGGATTGAAAAGAAAGTGGACCCCACGGCGCCGTGGAGCGCAGCGGCCATGGCTGCCCTGGCCCTGCAGCGCGCCTGTGCCCTGCCGATGGACGCGACCGCCCAGCCCGCGGCGGCGCATCCCGCCACACTGGCTATCGCCCCTGGTCGCTCGAAGGTCGACCTGCGGAACCTGCTCGAACACCTGGACCCGGCCGAACTGGCAGCCGGCATTGCACTGACCGGCCCTCACAACAAGCTCGTGCACCGGGCCGTCTTGCAACATGACGGTCGGATCAGCGTCCTGGGCCGCACCTGGGGCACCCCGACGTCCGCGGCCCGCGCAGCCACCGGCAGCGACGATGTCGACGGATGGGATTTCTGGCGACTGACCATAGCTGGCGTTGAGCAGTCGCTCGCCGAGTTCCGTGCCAGACACACCCCGCCTGGCGCACCCACTTGAGCGGGACACCACTGCACGGGCTGCACCCCCTTGACCTTGGACAGGTCCAGGAACGCATCTCGGGCAGGAGTCGTGCGAACTGCATCGTGGGACCGGCCTCCCGGACTGGCTCTGGCTCCCAGCGGGCAGGCTTCGGCGCTGTCACATAACGCGTAAGGAGATCGTTTGCCGTGAGGCACCGCTTCCTTCTCCACCCACAACGGATCCCGCCGCAACACGGGGGTCTCCGCGGGGACACGCGGACATGCAGGCCGGCGAAATCGAGACCTCGATCCTTCTGCACGCCGCTCCCGAGCTCGTCCGCGAGGGCTACGACGAAGCGGACCACGCCAGCGGGCACCGACCTTTCCTCCTGGTTCAGGGAATGACCGAGTACACCGAGTCGGGAGTGATCGGCTTTCCCTCGCTCGCCACCGCCGAGAAGGGGAAGATCGTCCTGGAAAGCCTGCGATCGCGCTTCTCAACACACTTGGATTTGCTCTGCCGACTCAGCTGACCTGGGAGGAGCAGGGCACAGTCCTGCAACGAGGTCGCGAGCACGGGGAGCGGGGACCTGCCCGTCCGGTCGTGGAGACGCTCGGGCAGCAGAATGCGGGAACATCACCATTCTGCTTGTAGGCGCTCGGCGGGACCGGTACGACGGTCACCATGTACCGATGGTCGCCGCTCAACGATCGACAGCTGGCCTTGCTCACCCGCATCGGAGAGGGAACGGATCCTGTTACCTCTGAGAGCCCGGAACTCGCCACCACCGCCCGTGCCCTCAAGAGCCGTGGCCTCATCACCATGCCCAAGCCTGCTGGGAAGTGGCAGGCGGAGATCACCGATGACGGTTGCTTCTACCTGGAACACGGTCACCACCCGGACCGGCCCGAGCCAGCCCCGCGCAAGCAACGACCGGTAGCCGCCGAGCCGAAACCGGAGGTTGCGGCACCTGCCCGTCGGCGGGCGGCACCCCCACATGAGCCGAAGCCGGCACCAACGCCTGCCGCGAAGCCGCCACGGCAGTCGCCAGCGGAGGTCGGCGCGGCCTTAATCGCGGAGGTGCAGAAGGCCGGTCGGTTCCTTCGGATCCCGGACCCGAGCGCCAAGGAGCGGGCCCGCTATCGCCGGGCGTTCGACGCAGCGCGGCAGTGTGCGCCGGAGGGCTACCACCTGAAGTACAGCGGGCGGGCGAAGGGAGACTTCTTCCTCGGCCTCCTCCGGGTGACGGGCGAGGACGACACCGAGTGGAACCGGATCCGCCTGGCACGGAGCCGAGTGATCACCGACGTCGAGGACGTGATCGCGGCGGTCACCGCGGACCACAGCGCCTTCGAGATCTCGGATGAGGTACTCCCACGGGTGCTCTCCCTCCTTCGGCTCCTCGCCGAGCAGGCCCTCGCCCGGCATGGCGAGATCGCGGTGTCGAAGAAGCGCAGGCAGCCGAGGCCGCTGCTCACGGTCCATGGCAGGACGTACGAGATCAGTTTCAGTGAGCGACAGAAACAGGTCCGGTACGTGCCCAAGCAGCCGGGAAAACGAACGTACGACTGGCAGCGGGTCACCCCGGCGCACCGGTTCGAACCGTCCGGCGAACTGGAACTGGTCGTGAGCCAGGGCTCGGGCTACAGCAGCGGCTACAGCTACGGCTGGAAGAAGGAGTGGGTCGACACAGCCAAGAAGCCGTTGGAGAACCAGATCGGTTCGATCTTCCGGGCACTGAAGGCCCGCGCGGAGGAAGAGGAGCAGGCTCGGCTGGCGCGGGAGACGGAGCAGCAGCGTCTGCGTGAGGAGCGGGAGCGGCAGGAGGAGGAACGCCGCCTGCGAGAGGCCAAGGAGCAAGAAGAGCGCCGTCGGCTGGAGGCTGAGGCGGAGGAACGTANCAAGGAGCAAGAAGAGCGCCGTCGGCTGGAGGCTGAGGCGGAGGAACGTACACGGCGGGAGTGGGAAGCGGCCGTCAGCATCGCGACGATCAAGGCAGTGGACGCCGTGCGGGTCGACCGGTTCGGCACCGCCCTGGCTCAGTGGCGGGCCGCAGGGGAGATGCGGGCCTTCTGCGCCGCGCTCGATGAGGCCGCTTCCGTCTCGGACGACGCCCACGAAGCCGGGCGACTACGCGAGTGGTCAGCGTGGGGAAGGGCGGAGGCCGACCGGCTCGACCCGACCGTGGCCGGCAGGGCCCTGACCGCCCACAGCCTCCACGCGGAGCCCACGGGCGACCAGCTACGGCCCTTCCTCGATGGATGGCATCCCCAGCGGCCGGAGAAAGAGAAGCCTCCGAAGAAGGAGGATCCCAAGGCGGAAGCCGAGCCACCCAAGCCGGAGCCGGAGCGGTGGCGCAGCTTCACCGACGAACGTCTGGATCAAGGCTGGAGATATGGATCCCGAGGTCGCGCTCAATGGTGGAGGCGATGACACCGTGCCCGCGGTCGCGTAGGGCCTTCACCGACTTCTCCACGAGCTTCCCGAGCCGGACGACCTCGTCGCGCAGGGCGACCAGCTCGTCGTAGCGATCCGCCTTGTCCTGGCCGCACCACTCCCGAACGGTCCGCAGGACGGCCGCTTCCGCGTCCAACTTGCGGTCGTCCCGGCGACTGTAGGAGTACCAGGAGGAATCAGTGCGCTCCTGATCGACAGCCTGCTGCCTGCGGTCCACCTCGGGGAGGAGGTCGTCGGCGAGACGGCCGGCCACGTGACGTGCGATCCGCTCAGTGACCGGCCACCCAGCCAGGCACTGCCCCTCGCGATTCTCGTGGACCATCGGATCGCCCCGAAGCTCTGCGGGTTCCATCCCGACAAGCCTGGCGCCTTCGTCGAGGCGGCTCATCTCCAAGATCCCGGCGTCAGCAGCGCCGCGCCGCAGGCGCAGCTTGCTCTTCGGGCGGACGAATCCAAGTACGAACCGCGCCGCCTCAAAGTCGGCGCTGCCTCGGACACCCTGCGACGCTTCGGCCAGCACGAGCTCGCGCACGTCGTCCGCGCGAAACGCCTCGACGTCCTCCCAGCGCGCCACGAGAGAATTCGGGTTGACCCACTCCTGCAGTCCCGCGTCATCACCTTCGAGAAACCGCACGTGGAGCCATCCAGACCTGCCGCTCCCACCCACCCGAACGTTCTCAACGCGGCGAACCGCGGCGCCCAGCTCCTTCGGCCTGGCGCGGTAGGCCCAGTTCTCACCAATCTCCATGCGCCTATTCAGCCAGGTCTGTTCATCCCATCGCCCAGCCATTGCCAAAAGAACAGGCGATGGAGAGCAGCGCCCCCTGGTGTTCCCCAGCCAGGGCCGCCTCTCCGTCCCAGTTGGCCGGATGGTGCTCACGGTGGCAACCGTCCAAGCAGTCCAATGGCCAAGCCAGAATGGTCGCACCGGCTGCGACGTCGTGAGACGTGCATCCGGGCGTATCCCCCAGGTAGTCACCCCGTTCACGGAAGGATTCCGTTTTGACGCCCGCGACACAGAGCTTCCCGATCGGATCGATCGTCCTGTACATGGGGAACCGCGCCAACATCACCGGCTACGCAGCCGACGGCGACGTCGAGATACGCATGCTCAACACGGGAAGCGAGCTCTCCGTCCCTCCAGACAAGCTGTCACCCCTGACGCTCTCCGCCCCGCCGAG
Organism: Streptomyces inhibens; assembly: GCF_003389455.1. GTDB lineage: Bacteria > Actinomycetota > Actinomycetes > Streptomycetales > Streptomycetaceae > Streptomyces > Streptomyces inhibens. The sequence goes on from NZ_QUAC01000116.1 coordinate 52,524, forward strand.
GCCCTCCCGGACCGGACTGATCTTCGGCACCGGACTAGCCAGTGTGTTAGTCGTGGCAATGATCTATGGGCTCTTCGATACCGACACCAGCGAGCCCAAATCGGCGGCCGCGCAGACATCACCGTCGATGGAGGCGTCCGTTCCCTCTTTGGAGGCAGCGCCAACAACAGCAGCAGACCCTCGCTCTGGTAACGCCACCCCGTCCGTGGCCCCCAGCTATGGGGCCGGAGTGCCCGCGTGGGCCAAGCGCCTCAAGGGCGTGAAGGCCGCGTACATCCAGCCTGGCAACCCCGCAGAAGCGAACCCAGCCGACCGTCGCGACACGATTCAGATCGAGTTCACCGGCGGCGACGCCGGCCAACACTGCACCGCCGCGAAGACACTGGCTGGGGCCCAGTACGGCATCATCGTCACCACCCCCACCGGCATAGCGGTGGACTCAAACGACTGCCTCAGCGTGAACCTCGATACGCCCTGAGAGCCATGCTCCCGGTCTCGATTCTGGTCTCATTCGCGTCTGTCCGGCCCCGTTCGAACGGGGCCACCCCCGATGCTCCGCAGCAGGTCAGGACACCCATGGCCCCTGCCGGACTCCCGTACGAACATTTGGAAAGCGTGTTGGGGCTTCGCAACGCAGTCACACGCCGTGCTGTACAACAGCCCCCGCGACTGACCACGACCGACGGCAACTCCAGAGACACGGAAGGAGAGCCCATGGCAGAGAAGGAAACGGCGATCCGTGCCATAGCGCAGCTCGCTGACTACGTGCATTGGCTACGGGAGTGGCCCGACAAGCCAACCTGGCGCGACCGGCTCCGCCGATGGGCGTACCCCGAGTTCTACCGATTCGACCGGACCGCCACCCCGCCGAGACCCTGGGTCGACCGGCCGGCCGGGGCCTATGAGCGGACAGGTTGGCGCATCCGAGCGGCATATCTCGGATCCGACCTGGCTTTCGAGGTCGAGTACGTGGTCTGCGATCTGTGCGAGATCGGCTGGGTGGAATCGCCTCACTCCTATGAGGGCTACACGCGCTGCGGCCTCGCATCAGCCGCTCTCCGGTCTCTGCGCCGTGGCTATCCCGGGGTCAGGTGGCATACGGGGGGGGGGCGGGCACTTCCGCGAGTCCGAGCCCTTCTGGGATTCCGTTAGCGTGGGCGTTCCCGGGGGCTACACCCAGCGGGAAAGGTGTCATCACGTGGAACCGTGGCGAGCGCAGTGACGCGAGCACGGCCTCGCGCCAGGGCGTAGAAGGGGCCTCTGATGAAGCATTTCTTCCACTCAGACCCGTGCCGTGATGGTCGACGATCATATGTCGCAGCCCACCACCCGGCTTGCAGGGGCGTGCACCTGATGCCGTCGGCAGGTCCAGTACAGCACCGAAGTAAAGCAACCAACCCGACCGCAACCAACCCTCAGTAGCCGCAGATGGTCGCTCGACCAGCCCACCAGGCTCTCAAATGCTCCCAACCAGTAGTTCGGCACGAAGATGTCGCCGGTTCAAGTCCGCCGCCCCTCTGTCCGGCCGTGGACGGGCGGGAGCCGTGCGGCAGGTCTAGTGGGGAGATGTCCGGAGCGGCCCATGAGGCGATCGCCCGAAGGGACGCTATCGGACTAGGTAACGAACCACGGCTGGAAGCATGCTATCGGGCGCTTCCGAGGCAAGGGGCTTCACGTGCCACAACAGCTGAACGAACGTCAACGGCAGGTCCTGCGTTGGGTCGGCCAAGGTTGCCCTGACGGCGTGTGGGAGGGGTCCACGCACAAACTCAGCTGCCAAGCACTGCAAAACCGGGGGCTGGTCACGGTATCCAGGCGGCAGGGGAAGTGGTCTGCCACCCTTACCAACGCTGGCCAGCATTACCTGGAACACGGAACCTACCCGCCTGATCAGCCTCGCAGCAAAGGCCGAGCATCTAGACAGAAGACCGGAGCTAAGCAATCCGCCCGCACCGAAAGTCACATCTCCAGGATGCAGGAAACCTCGCACGTAGTAGTTCCGCAGAGAGCCGACTCCCTTCCACGGAAAAGAGCCAAGACTGTTACGGAACAGCTCCTGGACGAGCTCGCCGAAGCTGGCGGGCGGATCGTCAAGCGCGAGGCCACCGGCCGAGAGACCGAGAAATGGCCGATCCGCGTAGCCGCAGCACGCAGATCAGGAAAGGTCCCCAAAGGCAAAGAACTCCACGCAGGCTGGTGCCGCGACGGCTACGAAATCCGGCTCGTCGACACTCCTGCATGGCGCTTGGCCGTTCTGCCACCCGTCCCAGTACCGACACGACTCACCAAACCCCACCCAGTCGTCAAGGCCCTGCAAAAGCACCCCCGACCCATGGGGTTGACCGCATCCGTACAGGGGCGAGCCCTCCGCCTCATCCACGCACTGCTTACCTCAACACAGAAACTGGGCCACACCAGCGCAGTCGGCACAGTACAAGGCGCACCCCCACCACACCGGCGACGAAACGGCCCACCGCACTTCACGATCACAGCCCAAGGCCAGCAGTGCGATTTCCTCGTCCTCCAAGAACAGGACCGAGCTGAGCACATCCCGACGAAGAAGGAACTCGCAGACGCTGAGAAGTACTCCTGGACCAGGATTCCGCGCTACGACTACTCCCCCGCCGACCGGCTGCGGATCCGCATCAACGGTGGGCAGCCGCACCGGGCCAGTGAGTGGGCCGACACCGCCACCCGCCCCCTTGAGGACCAACTCGCCGAGATCGTGCAGGAAGTAGGTCTCCGAGGAGAAGCTGCCGAACGCAAGCGACTGGCCGACCTGGAAGCCGCGCGGCAGAAGCGCCTGCGCTGGGAAGCCGCAAAGCGGCAGGCAGAGATCGACTACGCGGAGGCATACCGCGTCCAGCACCTCGAATCGCAAGAGGCAGCGTGGCGCCACGCGACCCGCCTCGCCGAGTATCTCAGCGCACTACGCAGACACGCAGAAACCCTGCCGGCAGGCGAGGAGAAGAGCGCAGTCGAAGTATGGATCACCTGGGCCGCCACCCACGTGCAACGTCTCAACCCACTCAGCGGAACACCCAGGCTGCCAGACATCCCCGACCCTCGCCCCGAGGATCTCAAGCCGTTCATGCGCGGCTGGAGCCCTTACGGTCCCACCTATTGAACGTGCTCCCGCACAGGCCAAGCTTCAGCAAAGCCAGTTTCCGAAACCAACTCGCCCGCCGTTGACCTGCGCGTCCAGCACAGTGACGCCCCCATCAGAACGTGCGTCACATGCGTCGAATATGCGTCAATATGTCGCCCGTAACGCAAACAGTGCCCATAACGCACACCACAGGAACCCACAGGTCAGCACCCCTTTGCGGCGGTCTCAAGGATCGCAACACACTCAACGTTATGGGTCATCACGAAACATGTGGAACAAAAACATGTGGCAGTTGTCGCAGGTCAGCGGCACGCATGAGGAAATCGGGTCGAATAACCCGTTGTGCGTTACGGGCGCTGTGGGCGCTACGTGCGCCAATCTGACGCACGCCGCTGGTGCGACCGCCCCTCGCCGGGGACAAATGAGAGGCGCTTGCGATGAGGCAGCAGCCAAGGGCGTAGCGGCAAGGGAGGCGACGGAGAGCACAGTGAACAAATGGGGTATTCCCTCAAGAAATTGAGGGAGAACTGCGCGGCTCTTGACCGTCGCTGCGGCGGCACAGCGCCAATGGTGGCCAAGGGTCCTGCGGGCGCGTGGCAGGAGGCTGCCTGCTGCACGGTGGTGGTCCCGCCTGGGGCGGGGCCACCACTACAGACGGCGTCAAAAGACCGGCCGAGGTCTGGGTTGGCCGACCGGGCAGGGTCCGGGCCGAGTCGACCGTTCAGAAGGGGTTTTCGGCCCCTGCAGATCGGGCGGGCCGGGGTCGGAGCGTCAAACGAGCGTCACGGGCCAGCAGACTTCTAGTCGGTCCCCGCATATGGCGTGAGCGTCGTACCGGGTGAAGTACCAAGCGTGGCAGATCGGTCGTGGCTCTCGGCAGACGGACCCTGCTGGCCGATGTCGCGCCTAGGAGCCGATGTCCACCGCTGCGAGCACAAGGACCGCATCGCCGTCGCCTGCGTCTGCCGCTCTTTGCAGGACGGCGCGAAAGGGAGGGCGGTCACCGCTGTTGGTGAGGACCGCGGCGAGCGGGATGGCAGCCCTGGATTCGCCGGCGTCGGCCGTCAATCGCCAATGTGTCGCCACCTCGTCGGGTCCCCCGTCTTGAGACGGCATTGGCCCACCGGCCCCCACCGTGGTGGAGGCCGACGGTAGCGACGCGGGCCCGACTCAGGTGGATACAACGTTGCGGGACAGTGCGGTGTGCAGGGCGAAAGCACCGAGCAGACCGCCTGCCGTGAATCGTTGGGCGGTCAGGATGCGGGGCCGGGTGGCCAGGAACTTCGACATGCGTGCTGCGCCCAGCATGATCAGGGCGTTCACGGAGATTCCCACGACAATCTGCACCGTCCCGAGCTGAAGCAGCTGTCCCCAGGCCGGGCCGGCCTGCGGGTCCAAGAATTGGGGCAGCAGTGCGGCATACATCAGGGCGATCTTGGGGTTCAGCAGGTTGGTCAACAGCCCCATGGAGAACAGGCGGGCGTCGGAGACTCGAGGCAGGTCTTGGGCCGGGGCGAAGGGCGAGCGGCCGCCGGGCTTGAGCATGTCCCAGGCGAGGTACGCCAGGTAGGCGGCCCCGGCGAGCTTGACCACCGTGAAGGTCACCGGCACGGCGGCGAACATCGCGGACAGGCCCGCAGCTGCGGCCAGTAGGTAGCACACGAATCCCACGGCGGTCCCACTGAGGCTGACCAGGCCCGCCCTGCGGCCTTGGGTGATCGCCCGGGAGGCGAGGTGAATCATGTTCGGTCCGGGAGTCAACGCCATGCCCAGTTCGACTAGGGCCACTCCTCCGACTGCGGTCAGAGTGATCACCGGTCAACCTCCCGTTGTTCGTCGGGAGCCCCGTACGGAGGGGGCGCCCGGTTGCAGAGGGCGGGGGTAGCGCACGAGCTGCGCCTGCCTCGCCCGGCTCAGCATATGGCTTCGCCGCTCGGTATCTTTATGCGCCCTGTTCCTGGCCCGACATCAGATGCTGGGCCCTCTCCTACAACAAGGCTGAGACGAATGGCTCGTCCGCGGGCAGCATCCGCAGTGAGATGCGCCCAGCGAGGCAACTGGAGCTTTGCGCAGGCCATCGGTTCCAGCGACCGTGCCAAGTCGCCCAGCACGCGCTCTCTTCGCTGTAGGACGTCAGTTGCTCGTACATCGCAACAACTCGCCGAGCACAACAGATAGGGCAAGGGAATGGGCGAGGCTACTGCGCAGACCGTCGGTCCCCACCCCCTGAGCGCCAACTCCCTTCCCGTTGCCTTGGGCTGCCAGGCCCGCGGTGGTGCTCGCGCATTTTGTACCTCGTCCACGGCGACGTCCTGGGCCGCCGCTGAGGGCGATCCAGGACTGTGTCACGGGTGGTGCGTGAGGGGTGTGGCTCTCCGTTGGGTCCAGCCGCCGTGTCATGGTGGCTATTCCGTATGCAGAACCGTGGCGATGGTGGTGCGGGCCGCCGTGCGGGCGGGGATCAAGGCGCCGAGGACGGCGATCATCACGCCTGCCAGGAGCATCGCGGCCAGTTGGGGTGCGTGCCACACGTCCTTCATGTACTCGGGGAAGTCGACCACCCCGACGTGGTCCACGACGAGGCGGTGGGCCGCGATCCCGAGGGGGATGCCGAGCAGTGCACCGACCGCGCCGAGTCCGGCGACCGAGGTGACCGTCATCAGGATCACCTGACGGGGGATCATGCCGATGGACTTGAGCATGCCCAGGTCCCTGCGTCGCTCACGGGTGTTGAGGAGGACGGTGTTGAAGACGCCGAGCGCGGCCACCAGGGTGAGCAGCACGGTGAAGACGGTGGAGAACGTGATGACGGTGGTGGTGCCGGCGTTGCCGGGGTCCAGGACGGAGGCATGCACGGCCGGGTCGAGCTTCCCGGCCGCCTCGGCGTAGGCGCGGGCGTCGGCGTCGGGGGCGAGACGGACCGTGTACTCGGTGGCGCGGGCGTTGGGTGCGAGCCGGGTCAAGGTGTCCCAAGTGGCTTCCAGCGCACGGGCGTTGCCTTCAATGACCTGGCCCACGACCGTTGCGCTGATCTTCTTTCCGTTCAGTTCCAGAGTGGTCCGGTCGCCGATCTTCAGGCCGCGCTGGGTCAGGAAGGCCGGTCCGGCCACGATCTCGCCGGCCGCTGTCGGGGCCCGGCCCTTGACGATGGTGTGCTCGTAGAGGGAGTTGTCGCCGCGGTAGAAATCGGCGAAGACGGGCTGGTTCTGGCCAGTCATGTTCGCCTGGGACAGCGCGCGGGCCCGCACCCCCTTCGCGCCCGGCAGGGCACGCAGCCGCTCCTCGATCTGTGCGTCGCTGAGTCGGGGCGCCATCCTGTCGTCGCCGGATCCGCCGGTCGTCACCTGGATGCGGGCAGCGCCGTCCTCCTTGCCGACGTTGCCGTACGCCACCAGGGTGCTGGTCAGGCCGGTGGACAGCGTCACGGTGGTGACCCCGAGCACGATGGCGGCCAGGGTCAGCAGCGTGCGGGCGGGGCGGGCGAAGGGCTGGCCCAGACCCAGGCTGACGGGGCGCGGCAGCCGGGTGGCGCCGAGCATCCGCTGAACGCGCAGTCCGCGCCCCGTGCGGGGTGCGCCGCCCGCGCTGATGGCCTGTGCGGCGGGCAGCCGGTGGGCCCGCAGGGCGGGGATCAGTGCGGTGAACAGTACGAGGGCGGGCATGCCCACCAGGCAGGCCACAGACACCCACGGGCTGATCTCGCCGACCGTGGCCCGGCCCACGTCGATGCCGGTGAAGGCGACCTTCATGATCGGTCCAGCCAGTACGTTGCCGGCCAGCGTGCCCAGCGCGCAGCCGACCAGGGCCGGAACGGAGAGCATCGTCAGGTAGACGGCAACAACTTGATTGGGGGTGAACCCCAGCGCCTTGAGGACGCCGATGTGCCGGTATCCGGAGACGACCGCCCCGCTGACCACGTTGCCGACGATCAGGACGGAGACCAGCAGGCCGAGGATGCCGAAGAGGGTCATGAAGGGGAGGTAGGAGTCGGCCAGTGCGGAGAACGCCTGCTTGAGGGTGAGGTAGGTCTGCGCGCCGGTGAGCGCTTCCTTGGGCACCCCCGCGGTGGCCCGGTCCAGCGAAGTGCTCAGCTGGGCTTCGGTGTCGGATTTCGTGAAGCGGTAGAGCATCTGGGCGGAGGTGGGATGCAGCTCGGCCATCTGCGAGGGGGAGACCCAGGCGCTCGCCGACTTGCTCATGCTGGTGGCGAACCCGACGACGGTCAGTGTCGCTCCGCCCGGTGTCTTCAGCTTCGTACCGAGGAATTCGGTGCCGGGAGAGCCCTGCGCGGACCAGTTGACGACGATCTCGCCGGTGCCGGTGGCCCAGCGGCCCTCAAGGAGGTCGATCCGATCCACGGGACCCGCCGGGTCGGCCCGGCCCACGACGCTGAGGGTGCCGCCCGCCATCCACAGCCAGTCCTTGGGGATGTCGACGACGGCTTGTCCGAACGGTCCCGCGGCGGCCTCCACTCCGGGCTGCTTCGCGGTACGGGCCAGTTGTTGCGGGGTGACCTTCGTGGTGTCGAAGGAAGCGGCCGTGTGCGCGCCGCGCTGCTCGGCGTACGCCTTGTCGAAGGGGCTGGACGCCGCGGTCAGCAGGGTCAGCGCGAGCAAGACGGTCGTGGTGGAGCAGAGCACCACCAGCCCGATCACGAAGGTCTGGACCCGGCGGCGCTTCACCGCGGCACGCGAGGCTCTCCACACGGCCCTCATGCCGACACCTCCAGCGTGCGCTCGCGGGCGACCTGACCGTCGGCGACTTCGATCAGCCGACTGGCGCAGCGGGTGGCCAGCTGCGGGTCGTGGGTGACGATCAGCAGGGTCTGGCCGATCTGGTTGAGGTCGATCAGCAGGTCCATCACCTGCTCGCCCGACCGGCTGTCAAGAGCGCCGGTCGGCTCGTCGGCGAGGAGAAGGGCGGGTCGGTTCATCAACGCCCTTGCGACAGCGACGCGTTGACGTTCGCCGCCGCTGAGTGTCGCCGGGTAGTTGTTGCGGCGCTTGGCGACACCGAGTTCGTCCAGGAGCTCCAGGGCCCGGCGGCGCGCCTGCTTGGCCGGGGTGCCGGTCAGCTGCGCGGCCAGTGCCACGTTGTCCAGGACGGGCAGGTCGTCGATGAGGTTGAAGAACTGGAAGATCATGCCGACGTGGCGGCGCCGGAACAGTGCCAGCCCCGTTTCGTTCAGCTTGCCCAGGTCGTGGCCCTGCACCTCGACCGTGCCCGAGGTCGGACGGTCCAGACCGGCCACCATGTTGAGCAGCGTGGACTTGCCGCAGCCGGAAGGTCCCATCACCGCGACCGCGTCGCCCGCCTTGATCTCCAGCGAAAGCCCGTCCAGCGCCTTCGCGTCGCCGAACTCCTTGTGCACGCCGTCCAGCCGTACCACTGTCTGCCGGACACCATCGTGATCGTTTGCCATGCCCCGAAACTTAGGCCCGGCGGCGATCATGGTGCGTCGCCCCCCGGATGTATCCGTATGCGCAGGTCATCCTGGGGATGTACGCGGGGGAGGTACGAGGTCGCGTCCAGGAGGCCGGTGCACTCTGCCACCGCCCACCCCTGGGAAGATGACCGCATGGGGGAATCATGGACGACCTTGCTGTTCATCGCGCTGGCTGTGGCAGTTGGCGCCGCCGGATGGCTGGCTGTGGCAGCGGCGCGGGCGCGGCGCCGCCACCGCAAGGCCATCGAGGAGCGTGGCTGGCTGCTGGAACGTGAGCGGGAGAGCGCGACACGGGCTGCGGTCGATGCCGAACGGGCAAGGATCGCCTCGGAGTTGCACGACATCGTCAGCCACAACGTCAGCATGATGGTGGTCCAGGCCGGTGCTGCCCGCGAAGTACTGACCACTCTGCCCGAGGAAGCGGCAGCCGCGATGAGCGCCGTGGAAACCGCAGGCCGGAACACGATGACCGAGCTGCGGCACCTGCTCGGCCTGCTCGCCCCCGCACAGAACGGCGAGGACGAACCCTACGACGTGGACCTGTCGCCGCAACCGAGCCTGAGCCGGCTGGGCCCGCTCATCGACAAAATCGCCTTCGCCGGCCTGCCCGTCGAGATGCGGGTCTCGGGCGAACCTCGCCCGCTGCCGACCGGGATCGACGTCACCGCCTACCGGATCATCCAGGAGGGCCTGACCAATGCGCTCAAACACGGAGACGGGACGAAAGCTGAAGTGACGGTGCGGTACGCGGACAACCACCTACGGGTCGAAGTACTCAACAGCGGGCCGAGCGTCCTGTCGGGCACCGCGCCCGCTCCGACGGAGCCGGCCCGGGAAAAGGCGGACGGCACCGGACGCGGGCTGCTGGGCCTGCGCGAGCGGGTTTCCGTCTACGGCGGCGACCTCGACGCACGCCGTCGCCTCGGCGGCGGCTACCGCGTCCGCGCCCGCATCCCCCTGGACCGCCCGTGAACAGCCCCGACGCACCCGCCCCGCGCGTGGTGATCGCCGACGACCAGGAACTGCTGCGCACCGGTTTCCGCATGATCCTCACCGCCCGCGGCATCGACGTGGTGGGTGAAGCCTCCGACGGCGTCGAGGCAGTCACCGTAGCGCGGGAACTGCGGCCTGACGTCGTGCTGATGGACATCCGCATGCCGAACATGGACGGCCTGGAAGCCACCCGTCGCATCCTCGCCCAGGCCCCGGAATGCCGGGTGATCATGCTGACCACCTTCGACCTCGACAAGTACGTCTATGCCGCCCTCGCCGCCGGAGCCAGCGGTTTCCTCCTCAAGGACGTCACCCCCGCCCACCTGGCCGCCGCCGTACGCCTGGTCGACACCGGCGACGCCCTCCTCGCACCCGCGATAACCCGCCGCCTCGTGGAACGCTTCGCCGCCGATCCCCCGACGCCGGCCCCAGCCACCGGCCCGGGGCTCGCGACCCCGGCGGTCCACCGAGACCTGGCAGCGCTGACATCACGCGAGCGGGAGGTGCTGACCTGGATGGGCCGGGGCCTGTCCAACACCGAACTCGCCGGTCGACTGACGCTCAGCGAAGCAACAGTGAAGACCCACGTCGCCCGGATCTTCTCCAAGCTAAGTCTGCGCGACCGCGCCCAGGCCGTCGTCCTCGCCTACGAGACAGGGCTCGTGGCACCCGGCGACGCCGACGCCGTCGGCCCTCAGTGACATGCTCAGCGCGCCGGAGCGACGAGCCCCCACTCGTCGCCGTGATCACGAGCTGGACCCGGTCCCGGGCGCCGAGCTTGGTGAACAGCCGTGACACGTGGGACTTGGCGGTGGCCACGGTGATGAACAGGTCTTCCGCGATCTCGGTGTTCGACCTGCCCTGTCCGATCAGAGTGAGGACCTCCTGCTCGCTCTCGGTGATGCCCTCGACCGGCCGCACAGGGCGCCCCGGAGTGGCTTCGCGGTGTCCGACGAAGTCCGCGATCAGACACCGCGTCACCCCAGGTGCGAGCAGTGAGTCTCCCGCCGCAACCACGCGGATCGCCGCGACGATGTCGTCCAGCGCCATGTCCTTGACCACGAAGCCGCTGGCACCTGCGCGCAGCGCGGCGTAGACGTGGTCGTCCTCGTCAAAGGTGGTCAGGACCAGGACTCGGGTCCCCGTCGTGGCATCGGTGATCAGGCGGGTCACCTCGATTCCGTCCATGCCGGGCATGCGGATGTCCATCACTACGACGTCCGGCGGGCCTCGTCCTGTCCGCCGCCATGATGTTCGTCCACGGCAGTCAGACGGTTCTCGGCCGTCCCGTGCCGGTGGGAGTATCGCTGTCCGCCGACCTCGGCCACATCCTGCTCACGGCCGGGCTCGTCCTGCTGTTCGTCCTCCTGGGCAGACGCCTCAAGGAACGTGCTCCGGCTCGCGCCCCGAACGGGATACGCCCGTTCAGGGCCGGTGCACAAACCGGCATCAGCTCCGGACAGGAGGAGAAAGCCGAACAGCGACGTTCTGGGCAGCCCGGTTGAAGGCGTGGATCTCAGGTGCGGTGTTGGTGACGAGCCAGGTGGGTGCCCATTCCAGGGGCGCTGCATCGCTCAGCGGCAGATAGGTGACGCCGGGGCGCGCGTAGAACCGTGACACCTGGGCGCCCATGACGAAGGCGCCTTCGTCGGCGTCGATCAGCGCCAGGGCCTCCTGGAGCGTTTCGAACTGGGGGCCCGGTTCGACGGGGCGGCCCGCGGGCGTCAGGTGGGGTGTGCGGTCTGCGCGCCAGTAGTCGGGAAAGGCTTCGGCCACCTGCAGCATCTTGACCGCAGCCAGGTCTTCCAGCGAAACGCTGTCACGGCGCGCGAGCGGGTGGCCGGACGACACTCCCAGCACCCGGGGTTCGGAGAACAGGACCGGCCCGGTGACCATGTCGGGTTCGTGGTGCGGCAGGCTCACGACCAGAAGGTCGACATCGCCTGCCCGCAACCGCCGGAGGCCGTCGACGATCTGCATTTCCCTGAGCCGGGCTCTCCAGCCGGGGTGACCTTGGTCGAAAAGCCGAGCAGCCTGTGCCATGAGCTGTCCTGCGGCGGCGCCGAGGAACCCGACCCGGAGAAGGCGATCAATGCCGCGCGCGGCGTTGATCGCCTTCTCCACCCCGGCCTCGATCTGGTCGTAGGCCGGGCGCACATCCTCGTGCAGCAGTCGGCCGGCCTCGGTGAGGCAGACATGACGACTGTTGCGTTCGAACAGCGGTGTGCCGATGTGACGTTCCAGCCTCTTGATGGTCTGACTGATCCGGGCAGTGCTCACGTGCAGGCGTTCGGCCGTGCGGCCAAAATGCAACTCCTCGGCCAGCGTCAGGAACGCCTCCAGCTCAAGCCGCTCCAGCACTCGGACCTCCGGATGTTAAATCCACCTTAACGACCGTTGCACTATGCCAGCTTGTTGGCGCATCGGACCCGTAGGAGTCTGAACAAGCCGACTTCACCCGGCACTTGCGCCCCTCGCCCGAGGCTCCCGGCCCCGTCCCTCCGACCGGGCCCACACCGCCCCACCGGACGCGAGACCTCCGCTCTTTCCGCCCGCACAGCCGCACCACCACGGACGGCGTGCCGGACACAAAAGGAACCTCACTATGCGCGCCATCGGACAGAACTCCTTCGGCGGACCTGACGTCCTCAAAATCGTTGAGGTACCGCGCCCGGCGCCCGGCCCCGCCGAAGTGCTCGTCCGGGTATGTGCAGCGGGGGTAAACCCGACCGACTGGTGGCACCGGGCCACCGGAGGACTGGCGGGCGATGTTCCGATCCGCCTGGGGTGGGACGTATCCGGTGTGGTCGAAGCCACCGGGCCGGGTGTCACCCTGTTCGGGCCCGGCGACGAGGTGTTCGGCATGCCCCGCCAGCCGGCTCCTGCCGGTACCTACGCCGAGTACGTGGTCTCTCCCGCCCGGCACCTGGCTGCCAAGCCGCCGGTGCTCTCCCACGTGCAGGCCGCAGCCCTCCCCCTGGCCGCGCTCACCGCGTGGCAGGCCCTGGTCGACACGGCCGACGTCCGCCCCGGGCAACGCGTACTGATCCATGCCGCGGCCGGCGGTGTCGGGCACCTGGCCGTCCAGATCGCCAACGCGCGTGGCGCACACGTCATCGGCACCGCTCGTACCGCCAACCACGACTTCGTACGAGGACTGGGCGCCGACGAGGTCATCGACTACACCCACACCGATTTCACCACCGCCGCCCGGGACGTCGACGTCGTGATCGACACCATCGGTGGCGACTACGGGCCGCGCTCCCTCAAGACACTGCGCCCGGGCGGCATCGTCGTCTCGCTCGCCTCCCCCGCCGAGGCGCACCTGGCGGACCGGGCCCGAGCGCTCGGGCTCCGCTCCACCTTCATGATCACCGAAGCCGACCAGGCGGGGTTGAAGGAGATCGCCTCCCTCGCCGCGTCCCACCGGCTGCGGGTGCGCATCGACACGGTCCTGCCGCTCGAACAGGCGGCCAAGGCCCATGAGATCGGCGAGATGGGCCGTACCGCCGGAAAGATCGTGCTCACTGTCTCCGGATGACCCTCCGCTTGCCACGACGGAGCACACCGTCCCGAAGTCCCTTGCCCCTGACCCCTTGTCACGAGAGCAGGACCATGCGTTTGTTCCTTTCCTCCTGGAAACTGGGAGACTCCCCCGAACTGCTGGACGACCTCGCCAAGGGTGCCAGAACCGCAGCTGTTGTCGGCAACGCGCTGGACGCCCTCCCTGTCCCGCAGAGGCAGCAGGCCACCGGCCGGGAGATCGCGATGCTGCGCGACCGCGGCTACCGGGCGACCGAGGTGGACCTGCGGGACCACTTCGGTGATGCGGTCACGCTCGCCGACCGGCTGTCCAGTTTCGGCGTCGTCTGGGTCCACGGCGGCAACCCGTTCGTCCTGCGGCTGGCGATGGCCCTCAGCGGCGCGGACGAGATCCTGACCGACCTGCTGTATCGCGACGCCCTCGTCTACGCCGGCTGGAGTGCCGGCGCCTGCGTCCTGTCGCCCAGCCTGCGCGGCCTCGAACTCGTCGACGACCCCGCCGACGCCGTCACCGCCTACGACCGGCAGGTGGTCTGGGAGGGGCTCGGTCTCCTGGACTACGCCTTCGTTCCCCACTACCGCTCGCCGATCCCCGAGAGCGAATCGATCGAGCGCGTCGTGGAGCGCTACGACCGCGAAGGGGTGCTCTACCGCGTTTTCCGCGACGGCGAGGTCACCCTCGTCTCTTGACCGCCGACCCCTGTAATCCGATGACCTCCTCGAAGGAGAATTCCGTGACGTCCGTACGGCTGCCGGTGGACAAGCTCGCCCCGCACATCAACCGCGCCCTCAATTCGCTCGACGCCGCCTCCCGGAAGGTCGATCTGGAGCCCGCACTGCTGGAACTGGTCCGGGCACGCGTCTCCCAGCTCAACGGCTGCGCCTACTGCGTCGATCTGCACACCCGGGACGCACGTACGGCAGGCGAGAGCGAGCAGCGCCTCTACGCACTGCCCGTGTGGCGCGAGACGCCCTTCTTCACCGATCGCGAGCGGGCCGCCCTGGAGCTGGCCGAGGCGGCCACCCGTCTCACCGACGGCCCCGTGGCCGACGAGGTATACGGCCGGGCGGCCGCCGAGTTCACCGAGGTCGAACTTGCGGAGCTGATCTGGACCATCACCGTGATCAACGCCTGGAACCGGCTCGGCGCCACCGCCCGGCCCTGGCCGCTCGACTGACCGAGGTCACGGCCGGGCCGGCGCGCAGCCGGCACAAGCCGCCCAGGTCCCCATGACCTGGCCCCGGCCAAAGACGCACCATCCCCTTCGGCGTACTTGAATTGGAGTCCTCCCATGCGCGTCTTCCTCACCGGGGCCACCGGCTACATAGGCGGTTCGGTCGCTGATCTGCTGCTGCGCTCCGGACACCAGGTCGAGGGTCTCGTCCGCACCCAGGACAAGGCCGGTGAACTGGAGCGACGAGGCATAACGCCCGTCTTCGGCACGCTCGACGACGGCGCACTGCTCACCGCGCGAGCCCGTGCGGCCGACGCGGTGGTCAACGCCGCCAACAGCGACCACCGGGGAGCCGTCGAGGCGCTCGTCGAGGGACTGGCGGGCACCGGCCGCCCCCTGGTGCACACCAGCGGCTCCAGCATCGTCAGCACCAACTCCCGCGGTGCTGCCGCGGACGAGATCTTCACCGAGAAGATGATCGTCGACCGAGGGTCGAGCTGGCAGCCCGTCAAGGAGAAGGCGGCCCGCGTCGCCCTCGACCGCTTCGTCCTGGACGCGGCGGGCAACGGCGTGCGCTCGGTCGTACTGTGCAACTCCCTCGTCTACGGGCACGGCCGGGGCATGGCCCGCGACAGCGTACAGATCCCTGTACTCGCCCGGCAGGCCCGCGACAGCGGAGTCGTGCGGTATGTGGAAGAAGGCCGCAACATCTGGTCGACCGTGCACATCGACGACATGGCCGACCTCTACCTGCGCGCCCTCACCGACGCCCCGGCCGGATCCTTCTACTTCGTCGAGAACGGTGAGGTGTCGTTCGCCGACATCTGCACCGCGCTAGCCTCGGCACTCGGCCTCGGCCCCGCCGAGTCCTGGGACGCGGACACCGCCGTCGCCTTCTGGGGGCACGAACTCGCCTTGTACGTACTCGCCTCCAACAGCCGGGTACGAAGCGGAGCGGCCCAACTGGGGTGGCGCCCGGCACACTCCTCCGTCCTCGACTGGATTGAGAAGGAATACCTGCACTCCCAGTGATTCCCTCGCCCTCACCGACATCCGACCGTGTGGTCGGTGCAGAAGGGGACGGCACGGGCTGTCCGGGTTGCCTCGTGCGGTCCTTGCCGACGAGCCCGCAGCGCGTGCGCTGCCGGCCGGGTACTGCCTCGTCTCAACAGCGGGACCCGCTGCGCCACGCCCACGAGGGCAGTACGTCCGAGGTGCACGGATCCCTTCCTCGTGCCAGCCGCACCCCGGCCCAGGCTCCGGCTCCGAAGCAGCTCCTGGCCCTCGATGGCACAGCCTCCCCGCAGGACCGATGCGCCTGCCGTTCCTCTGTCGAAGTGGCTCGCTCACCGCACCACCCATCGGCCCCGGGGTTCAACCCCACACTCACTCACGGTCAGGGACATGATGAAGCTACTACCGCCTGCAGGGCCCCCACGCACCCTTGCGCTTGCCCAGTTGAGCAACTCCGTCGGCGACGGAGCGTTCTACGTGACCTCCGCGCTCTACTTCACCCAGGTCGTCGGCCTCGCCCCCGCCAGGATCGGCCTCGGCCTCGCGGTGGCCTGGGCCGTCGGCTCGATCGTCGGAGTACCGCTCGGGCGCCTCGCGGACCGCAGGGGTCCGCGCGGTACGGCGGCGCTGCTCGCCCTCGCGACCAGTGCGTCCGTCGCCGCATTCCTCGTCGTACGGGACTTCCTGCCGTTCCTCTTGGCCGCCTGCCTCTACGCCACCGCGCAGTCCGGCCTGTCCGCCGCCAGGCAGGCACTCCTCGCCGGTCTGATCGCCAGGGAAGAACGCACCAGCGCGCTCGCCCACCTCCAGTCCACCCTCAATGCGGGCCTTGCCATCGGCGCGGCCCTCGGCGGCCTCGCCCTCTCCGCCGGTACCCGCAGCGCCTACCTGGCCGTCTTCGCAGTCGACGCGGTGAGCTTCCTGCTCTGCGCCCTCGTCCTGCTGCGCCTGCCGACGGTGCCCCCTCTCCCCGCGCCGAAGGGCGCCAAGCTCGCGGTGCTGCGCGACCGCCCCTACGCCCTCCTCACCCTCCTCAACACGGTGCTGCTGCTGCGGATGCCCTTGCTCAGCCTCGGCCTACCACTGTGGATCACCGAACGCACCACCGCTCCCGCATGGCTGGTCTCCGCACTCTTCGTCCTCAACACCGTCGCGGTCATGCTCTTCCAGGTCCGCACCGCTCGCTCCGTCACCAGCACACCCACAGCGGTCAAGGCCCTCCGCCGCTCCGGCTGTCTCATGCTCCTCACCTGCGCGGTCTTCGCCCTCTCTGCAGGGACGCCGACCTGGGTGGCCGTCATCGCCCTGCTCGCAGGCTCGGTACTGCTGGTCGCCGGGGAAATGCTCCAGTCCGCAGGCTCCTGGCAACTCGGCTTCGATCTGGCCCCGGCCGACCGGATTGGCGAGTACCAGGGCTTCTTCGGCACCGGCGTCACCGTCGCCCGTACCCTCGGCCCACTGGCGCTCACCACTGTGCTGATAGGTGTGGGCACCATGGGCTGGTTCCTGCTCGGCGCTCTCTTCCTGGCCGCTTCCTGCGCCATGGGCCCGACGACCCGCCGGGCGACCGCAACCCGCCCGCTCACGGCGCCCGCAGTGATCGAGGCGGCCTGAACCTGGAGAGGGCGCGGGTGTGTCGGCCGCGTAGGGCGGCTCGTGCGGCGTTGGTTGTGGGGCCTCGTAGCCCCCCAGCCGGATGTGCGGATGCTGAAGCCAGGAAGAGCCCGGGGACGGGTGTTTCCAGGCGCCCCGTGCCGGAGGTGGGGCGGAAGAACAGCTGCGGGTACAGGGCTGTGGTGCCTCCGTTGATGGCACCGCCGTGGAGGTTGGCGTTCATGCGGTCTGTCAACCGATCCAGACCCATTTGGCTGAGAGGTCGTTTTCTCCCGGTGTTTCATCCCGTGGATTGCGTTTGATCCCGCGGTGTCGGATCGCGCCAGGAGACGGTGTTCTCGCCGGTGAGGCGGCGGGCCATGAGGTCGGTCATGGCGAGGTGGATCACGGCTGCGGAGCGGGCCGGGAGTGCCTCGTAGTCGCGTGTGAGGCGGCGGTGGAACATCAGCCATCCGTAGGTCCGCTCCACCGTCCAGCGTTTCGGTAACCGAGTGAACCCCCTGGTCCCGGGGGTGCGTTGGACGATTTCCATGTCGATGCCCAGGCGGGCGGCGTGCTCGACGAGGTGCTGGCGGTAGCCGCCGTCCACCCAGACCTTGCGGACTGAGGGATGGCCGGTGGCCACCGTGTTGACCAGGTGGGTGCCGGCGACGGAGTCCTGCACACTCGCGGCCGTGACCAGCACTGCCAGCAGCAGACCGAGCGTGTCGGTTACGATGCTCCGCTTGCGGCCCACGATCTTCTTCGCCGCATCCGTGCCCTGCCCGGTGGCGGGGACGCTGGTGGAGGTCTTCACGCTCTGCGCGTCGATGACGCACGCGGACGGCTCCGCGCGCTTGCCCTCCTTCTGCCGCAGCAGGCTGCGCAGCACGCCGGTGAGCTGCTCGAACACGCCCTCCTTCTCCCACTTCGCGTCGTCTCGTTGCGCGGCATCGACTGCGCCATGCTGTCGCTGGCCGACGTCGATCTCACCCGGTGCAAGTTCGCAGGAGCGTTCCACCTGGACCAACTCCGGCTAGAGGGACAATGGTCCATGAACACACCGCCGGACAGCCGCATCTGGCGCCTGGGTATCCCGTTCCGGTGGACGCAGCGGCCAGTCATCGAAGAAGAGCGTCAGTGGCGCGCGCTGCCGAACCGCCCTGCGTCATTCCGTGTCGGCTGGGGCGACCCGCCCGACGATGAGCACGAAGTGCCGGGCTTGGCCACCCTCACAGTCATATACCGCCAGCTCCGCAAGGCCCGCGAGGATGCGAAGGACGAGCCCGGTGCGGGCGTGTTCTACTACGGCGAAATGGAAATGCGCCGCCACAGCCATGGTTGGCGATGTGCGGAGCGCTGGCTGCTCCAGGCGTACTGGCTCCTGTCCGGCTACGGACTGCGTGCCTCCCGCGCACTCGGCTGGCTCGCCGTCGCCATGATGACCACGATCCTGCTCATGATGGGATTCGGCCTACCCAACGAATCACCAAAGCAGGAGATCGTGCGGGAAATGGACGACGGGCAGTGGAAGACCATCATCGACAAGCCCGACCCGAAGAATCCGACCGGCGACCGCTTCACGGGCAAGCGGTTCGAGAAGGCGCTGAACGTCACTCTCAACTCGGTCATCTTCCGCTCCAGCGGCCAAGACCTCACCACCGCCGGCACCTACATCGAAATGACCTCACGGCTAGCCGAGCCAGTCCTCCTTGGCTTCGCTGGCCTCGCCGTTCGAGGACGGGTCAAGCGAGGAAACTGAGCACGGTGGCGGGGGGGGGGAGCGGAGTCGCGCTGAACCTCTCCTTCGGCTGCCACCCCTCAAGCAGGGGAACCCGGGAGACTGCGCCACAGCTTCTTGAAAAGTTTCCTAGCTCTAACTGGGGAACCTGGAATAGGTCAAGCTGCTCGTCGACCGCGCTACCGGGTCGGGTACTCGATCACCCTCCGGCGTGCCCCTCGCCGCCGACGACCGGGACCCGGCGCGACGGTGCCGAGTCCTCCCGCCCCGCGGGCAACGACCGCAAGGTCATCGCCAAACAGGGCGGATGGGTACCCAACAGCGGCGTGATGGAGGGCTACTTCGAGGACACCGACAGGTGGGAGGAAAACGCCATGATCGGCGTGCTGTAGAGCAGCAGGCGACCGAGGTCATCCGCCCGCCCTAGAGTCTTAAGAGCCAGGTCAGGGCTCGTTCCAGCGCTCTCACCAGCGAATCCGCCCGATGGACGGATGAGGCAGTGCGCTGCGTCGCAACTCGCCCGGACGACGTGTCGTTGGATCGATGTCGCAACCACCGTCACCCGCGGTGACGCGCGTAAGGGCCTGGAACCGTGACGGAATCCACGCCCTCAAGCACGCTTCGCCCGCCGGCCGGCAACAGAGGCCTATGGGAAGCGAGCGAGCGAGCAAGACCCGGCAAGGAGGCGCCGCCACCGCTCAGGACGCGATGGCCAGTGTGGCGCTGTGCCCACCGAACCCGAAGGGGGGCCTCGATGAGAACGACCCTTCAGTTGGAATCCATGCGCGCGTCTCGGGTTTCGAAGTACTGGACTTGCTGCAGGTGGTACCAAAGTGACTGGCTAACTGATCCAGCGACATACAGCCCGGCCCCCACGACAGACATCGGCAGTGCTGCCCCCAGAAGGCCAAGCATCTCCCACCACGGACGGGGTTGCAGACATTGCACGGACGGAATCATGTCGCGGAAGAGAAGCGCCGCGCACTCGTGGGCACCGTCGACCGAATACGGCACCGCCAGCAGGTAGACGAGCCAGGCCCACAACGCTGCAGCCACGAGTAGGAGCAGCACGCCCCACTTCTTCCTCCGTGCAGCACGCTTCCAGAAGGACGCTCCCAACTCTTCTGCGTTTGACATGCGTCCGCCCCCGATGGTCCTTGAAGATCTCGACAGGCGACCCTACCCCAGGCACGCTGACGCACCCGGGTATGCGGACCAAACCCCATCCATGAGGCCGTTCCCGAAGACTGAGCCTTTCCCCACCTCACGCTGAGGCGAGGCGAGGCGAAGGGCCAGAACGCCCTTGCCGATGTTGGTGGTTCGGGTGGTGCTGCAACACAGCTTGCGGAGCAGACGCCAGAACTTGAGGGTGGCCATGGCCGGTTCGCCGAGTGCGCGGATCCTCACGTGGGAGACGTTGGCGGCCTGTTGGCCGGTGGAAAGCTTGTCCCAGCGGCCTCGGTAGGGAACGCGGACCGTGCCTCCAGCACCCCGGTAGCCCTTTTCGGCCCAGCCCCGAACACCGGCCTCGGCCAGGGTGTCGGTGATCTGGTGGGCTCGAGCCGCGCGCAGATCGTGGACGGCTCCGGGCAGCGCGGGCGAAGCCCACAGCAGCCGTCCGAACGGATCGGTGAATACTGACGTTCATGCCGTGCTTCTTGTGCCTGCCGGAGTAGAAGGGCCGGTCAGCGGCGATCCGGTCGATGGGCAGCAGCGTGCCGTCCAGGATCACGTACGCCTTGGTCGAAGCGGTCCGGACTGCATTCCTCCCCGGCGAGAGCCGGCAGCAGCGGTGGAGGCAGGCGGCTTCAACGAGCGCGGGCATCCTGCCGCCGATCTGCAATCGACGCGTAAGGAGAAGAGTCAGATCGGAGCTGGTGCCGACCAACGACGAGGAGACGCTGCCGTTCGTCCAGCCCCGCCCCAGACCGCGACCGGCCGTGTGCCCGCACCGACGACTCCGCGGGCGATGAACGGTGTCACTGCCAGGCGGTGCGCGGGTCGCGCAGCGTGAATGGCCCCGCCAGAGGTCCGTACTTGGCGGCAATCACGACGAGCACGAATGCCATCAATGCGTTCTCATCGCAGTGCCCGGATTGCCTCAGCGAGCAGCCTGCGAGTCTCGTCGATTGACAACGCATCGACGGCCAGGCGATCGAGGAGCATTCTCCAAGAGTCCGTCTCACGCTCTCCGGTGATTAATTGCGCCGAGCTTGGATTCCGCACGAAAATTGTATCCGGCACCACTTCGAGAGCGAACCGCAGGAAAGAGAAAGCCGACACGCCGGCAGCCGACGCTGCGCTAGACCTCATTGGGACAATTCGCAGCGCAACCTTCAGTCCATCCGGAGACTCCGTCTTCCCCAGCAAGTGCTGGAGTTGCTCACGCATAACGTCCCGGCCGCCTACCTCGCGGTAGAGCGCAGACTCGTCAATAAGGGCCCACACCAAGGGCGCGGTTGTGAGACAGTGCGCTCTCCTCCCACTAAGCCTCGCCTGACGCTCCATCAACAGTTCTGTTCTTCTTGCCGATTCCTTCCTATTCAGCACAGGGTGCCCCACCTGTAGCAGGCTCTCTGCATAGTCGGCGGTCTGCAGTAGGCTCGGCACACGGAGGGACTCGAAGGAGCGGATGCAATCCGCCCCCTCCTGCAAACTGATGAGATGGCCGAGCCATTCCGGCACTAGCCGGCTGTATTTTTCCTCCCACCAGCCCGGCTCTGCAGCCTTTCTTACAAGCCGAACCATCAGATCGGCGAACCGTTCATCGGCTTCGTACAGCTCTAGCAGGACGGTGATGTCAGGCTCAGAAACGCGAGTCATGCCGCGTTCGAAGCGATGGAACTTTGCAGAGCTCCATCCCATTCGGTGGGCTACATCGGCACCTGGCAACCCAGCATCCTCGCGCAGCTGTCGCATCGTCGCTCCTGCCAGCTGCCTCGCGAGGCTGCCCTGAGGGTCTGCAGACACGTAATCTTCGAGTGCTTCCAGTCCGGCGATTCTCCGCACGCGTTCGGCGGACTGCGCCGGGGTACGAGCACAGAAGCTGCGTGCCGTCGGGGAACCAAGTGAAGAGCGGTTCATCAGCTCTGCGAAACCCTCAGCTCCGGACATTTCCCTCCCCCTCTTTTGCAGCTTTCCCCTTCTCTGCCCGGCGCCATCGGTAAATGGCGCCCTCCACCGCACGCTCTGACCCCATATCCAGGAGCTCACAAATCTCCGACTGCGAGTAGCCTTCCACGGTCAGAGCCACCGCCATCTTCGTCCTGCCGTCAGCGATACCATCGAGGCGGTTCATCACCCAGAGATTTCCGAGCACTTCCTCGGGCACTCCAAGGTGACTTGCCTCTGGACCGGCGAGTTCACCCTTCCGTCTCATCAGGCGATGCTCCCGCATTCGGGACGACTTGCATCGGCGAAACTCGTTGGGGAAGTCATAAACACAAGCCCCCATGAAATATGTGGTGATGCTCGCACCGCCTTCATGGGTCCAGCCATGCTCAAGAAGCGCACGCTGACGGAAGCGCGGCAGAGCCAGAGCGACTGTCATGGTCGCCAGCTCCTCCCTCAAGTCGCTATCCGAGGCCAGTTCCTCCAAGTCAAGCTCGTGGGGCTTTAGTCCATAGCCGCGAGCGGCTACGACCTGGAAGACGTAGCCAGAGTGCATCCATGCACGCAGCACCGATACCCCGTACCGGACGAGCTCCTCGATGAACCGGTCGTAATTCCGCCCCTTGAAGCCGTCTCTCCGCAGCAGCTCCACCAGTTGCCTGTCGGCCATCCTCCGGTCGATGCCTTCCTGGAGGCGCAAGGTCCGACGCTTCTGCTGTGAACTCATTCCCTCGAAGTTGTCCGGCACCGGGGCAGCAAGGTCGACCCGAGGCCCACCGGGAGGTTGTAAGTCCCAGGCGTGCGCGGCCTTAGCCTCGCTGGCCGCGCTGTCGCCCTCCATCGCCTCCCCTTTCGCTCGTCGCGTATCGACGACGGCTCCTTGTAGGTGGCTCGTTGGCCAGCACCCCACGCACTTTCCCAAGATTCTTTAGAAGCGAGCGGGACCGAAGGGAATCGTGGGGCGACCGACCGCCTCTGACCTATGAGCAGTGTCTTCAACACGACGACCCGGAGGACCCCGCCATGAGCGAACCGACACCACCACCCCCTGCAACGCACGACTCAGAACCCTTCCTGACCCTCCACACAGCCATCGTCCTCTTGGCAGCTGGTTTCATCGGCCTGATCGTCGGAAGCCTCACCTTCCTCAACGGAGGGGCCCTGGCTGGCGCTGCCCTTGCAGGGCTCACCGCCTTCGGCGCATGCGTGCCAGCCCTTAACAAACTGATCCGATGACGCGCAGACGAGCAGCGGCTCCGGCAATCGTTCAGACACGACAGCGCTCAACGGCTCGCCATCTCTGGCGGGAGCCCGGGGCTACTCCCACCGCTGCGACCAAGTCATTAGGACAGTTCAAGCGAGCCATCCTCTACCTGACAAGCCATCAGGAAAGTCAGCATCAGGTCAGCATCGGCCCTGCCAGAGCAGGTTTCACCCTGCCGAACCTGCATATGATCGAAGGGGTGCGAAAGGCCCATCTGACCTGGGCATTTGCCGCTCCACCTGGGGCGATCGTAGAGTCACTCCCCCAGGAGCATGCAGGTGAAGTCCATGTCCCCGAAATTCCCTAATTAGGAATTGGCGACATTTAAAGCCCTCCCTCGCCTCTGAAGAATGCTATCAACTCCCCTCCCACTGAGCCCTGTCGGGAAATTGACTATCTCGCGAGCATCCCAAATCGACGCGATGCGGGCATAGCTCGCACCAACAAGTCAGCAAACTGTCAGCATCTTCCCCGCGATCTTGGCAGCTAACCTGCACTGGCACGGCTGGCCCCGCTCCGCAGAGCGTTGGCCCTGCCGCGACCGGCACGGGACCGTGGTCGCGGCCAGGTGCTGTGGAGCGGTTGGTTGATCTTCATCGCCAACGACTCCACCCGCCACGACATCCACGTCGCCCGCGAGCACCGACGCAGTATCGGCCTGGTCCGCTACCGCTTCGACACGGCGCACGTCTTCAGTGGTGTGGGTGGGTGCTGGGGGCTGAGGAAGATCGGCACGAACGCCGGCTGGGATTCCCACAACGGCTGGGACCGGCCAGGGCGCAAAAGACACCTGCTCCGGCGTTTGTAGGACACTGGAGGTACAGGGACGTGGTTATCCCGCGACCCTCGATCCGAGGCGCCGAAGCGGACGGCCGCAACCGACCGCCGGCGGGACCTCGGCTTCGCGATCATGGATGCCGCGGTCGAGGAGTGCCGCGATGCCCACCGCGAACTGACCGAGCAGGTCAAATCTCCACCGCATGGTGCGACCACAAGGGCCCGAGCAGGAGAGGCGGGAGCAAAGGGAGGGTGCTGCGATGACTGGAGCACCGGCACAGCACAAGTCCGCCCGGTATCTGCCGATCGCTGAGCACGGCTTGATCGGGAATCTGCGCACGGTGGCGCTGGTGGGCACCGACGGCACCATCGACTGGTACTGCTGCCCCTCCTTCGACTCCCCGAGTGTCTTCGCAGCCATCCTGGACGCGGACCGGGGCGGGGCATTCGAGCTGGCTGCCACCGTGCGGGCCAGCACCAAACAGTTCTACTTCCCGGACACCAATGTGCTGATCACCCGCTTCTTCACCGAGGACGGGCTCGGGGAGATCCAGGACTTCATGCCCGTGGCGGACTCCGGCGCATCCGACCGCGACCGACTGATCCGGCGGGTGGTGTGCATCCGCGGAACGATCCCGTTCCGGGCTCGGGTGGCCCCCCGGTTCGGCTACGGCGCCCACCCGCACACCGTACGGATGCTGGACCGGGCCGCCCTGTTCGCCTCCGAAGAGCTGTCGCTGACGCTGACCGCCACGGTGCCGCTGGAGTACGACGAAAAGGACGTGTGGACGGAGTTCGAACTCTCCCAGGGCGAGACCACGGTCTTCGCCCTGGAGCAGGTCAGCAGCGAGGCTCCGCCGCGCCGCTGCCCGCACGCCGAGGCCGAGGCCGAGCGGGAGTTCACCGCCACGGTCGCCTTCTGGCGGCGCTGGCTGAACCAGTCCCGCTACCGCGGCCGATGGCGGGAGATGGTGCACCGCTCCGCCCTCACCCTCAAGCTGCTCACCTACGCCCCCACCGGCGCGATCGTGGCAGCCCCCACCACCAGCCTGCCCGAGCAGATCGGCGGCGGCCGCAACTGGGACTACCGCTACGTGTGGGTGCGCGACGCCGCGTTCGCCGTCTACGCCCTGCTCAGGCTCGGCTTCACCGAGGAGGCCGAGGCGTTCATGGGCTTCCTCACCCGCTACACCGACCGGCGCGGCAACGGATCGTCCGGCCCGTTGCAGGTCATGTACGGCATCGACGGACGCACCGAGTTGCCCGAACGCGAGCTGTCCCACCTGGAGGGTTACCAGGGCTCCGCGCCCGTGCGGGTCGGCAACGGCGCGGCCACCCAGCTGCAGCTCGACATCTACGGCGCCCTGCTCGACTCCGTCTATCTGTACGACAAGTGGTGCCGGCCCATCTCCAGCGGCCACTGGCGCGCGGTGTGCGCACTGGCGGACTGGGTCTGTGAGCACTGGGACCAGCCGGACGAGGGTGTGTGGGAGGCCCGTGGCGGGCGCAAGAAGTTCCTCTACTCCCACCTGATGTGCTGGGTGGCCATCGATCGCGCCATCCGCATCGCCCAGCACCGCAGCCTCCCCGCCGAGCTCGGCCGCTGGGGGCCGGTCCGGGACGCGATCTACTGGCGGATCATGGACAAGGGCTGGTCGCCCGACCGGCAGGCGTTCGTCCAGCACGAGGACGGCGATGTGCTGGACGCCGCGGTGCTGATGATGCCGCTGACCAAGTTCGTCTCTCCCAGCGACCCCGTATGGCTGTCGACCCTCGACACCCTTGGTGACGAACTGGTCTCCGACTCCCTGGTCTGGCGCTACGACCCCAAGGCCAGCCCGGACGGTCTGGAAGGTGAGGAGGGCACCTTCTCCATCTGTTCCTTCTGGTACGTCGAGGCCCTCACACGCGCCGGGCGCCTGAACGAAGCCCGCCTGGCCTTCGAGAAGATGCTCACCTACGCCAACCACCTCGGCCTATACGCAGAAGAGATCAGCCACACCGGAGAGCAACAGGGCAACTTCCCCCAGGCTTTCACCCACCTTGCCCTGATCAGCGCCGCCTTCAATCTCGACCGCGCCCTGGGGTGACCTGCCACACTCCGCATCCTTTCCATTACGCGAGGTCGGCGAGGCTCTGGAACTGCTCTGGGGCACCGCGGCGGTCAACACCTGGACCGCCGAGCGGCGGTACTGTCCTGGCTCGGCTGGTGCGCCGAGTATCAGCAGCTTCAGCCGGCTCGGTCGGCCGGGGCCGTATTGCCTCCACGAACGCTCCTGATCACGGTGGCCGCTCCCATGCGGGCAGGCACTCCGGAAGCCCCCGGACCTGCACGAACCGGTCAGTGATCAAGCACTACAGCTGCCCTGAGAGAGGGTTTCCGTAACAGCGCATTTGCGGTCGTCGGAAGACAGGGGGACCCTTTTTTTAGGGGATAACGGCCGGGCAAAGCTTGATGCCGACGCCATCGGATGTGTACCGCGCGACCTTGGGACCGTGACGCTCACCGGCAGTAAGCGTCACCGCGAATCTACCGCCGTGGCGAAGAAGATCGAACATGCGGGTGCTCAGCCGGTGGCGCCGGCGGGGGCGACGGGTGGGCTGTCCAGCTGGGCGGCGGATCGGAAGGAGTCTGCCCATGCGAATCGCCGTGGACCTGAATCGGTGCCAGGGATACGCACAATGCGTGTATTTGGCGCACGAGGTCTTCAGATTGACCGGCCAGGAGGCACTCACCTACGAGCCGAACCCCGATGACGAGCGGCGCCTACAGGTTGAGCGAGCCGCTGCGGCGTGTCCGGTGCAGGCGATCGTGATCGACCGCTTGGACGGCGCGGAGGAGAGCGCGACGTCATGACCGTGCGAGCAACGGTCGCAGCGCTAGTGCGCGAGTTCAGAGCCAACGGCCGGATCGTCATCGTCGGTGCGTCCCTGGCCGGACTGCGGGCCGCCGAAGCCCTGCGTGAGGAGGGCTTCACCGGGTCTCTGACCATCATCGGGGACGAGCCGTACGAGCCCTACGACCGTCCGCCGCTGTCCAAACAGGTGCTCAAAGGCTGGGTACCGGCCGACCACACCAAGCTGCCCCGCCTGCGAGAAGTGAATGCGCAGTGGCGGCTCGGGGTGACCGCCACCGGGTTGGACCGGGCCGCCAAGCAGGTGCGCCTGGCCGACGGCGAGCAGATCCCGTACGACCGGTTGCTGATCGCCACGGGCACCCGGGCGCGACAGTGGCCGAACCCGGACGAGGCGGCCCTGGACGGGGTCTACTCGCTGCGCTCGCGTGATGATGCCGCACAGCTGCAAAAGGCGCTGGGCGCGCCGCCGTCGCGGGTCATGGTCATCGGCGCCGGGTTCATCGGCTCGGAGGTGACCTCCGTCTGCCGGGAACTCGATCTCCCGGTGACCGTCGTCGAGCGGGGCTCGGCGCCGCTGGTCGGCGCGCTCGGCGGGGTGATCGGTGAGATCGCCGCGGAGATCCAGCGCGACCACGGCGTGGACCTGCGCTGCGGGCTGGGTGTGTCGTCACTGGAGGGCGACTCCGGCGGACACGTGCGGCGTGCTCATCTCTCGGACGGAACCACCATCGACGCCGACGTGGTGGTGGCCTCGCTGGGGTCGATCCGCAACGTGGAATGGCTGGAGGGCGCCGGGCTGGCGTCCGGTTTCTGGGGCGTCGGTTGCGACGCCGGCGGTCGCGCCTTCGACATCAACGGCGTGGTCACCGACAGCATCTACGTGGCAGGGGACGTGGCGCGCTCGCCGCACGTGCTGTACGAGTACCAGTTCCTCGCGATGGAGCACTGGGACAATGCCGTTCTCGGCGCCGAGGCCGCGGCCCACAACATGGTGAACCTCGAGCCCCACTATCGCCCGCATCTGTTGCTGCCCGGCTTCTGGTCCGGTCAGTTCGGCCTCAACATCAAGTCCGTCGGCGTGCCGCCGTTCGGCGACGAGATCGTCTTCACGCAGGGGTCCGTCAAGGAGCGCCGCTTCGCCGCCGCGTACGGTCGCCGGGGCCGGATCGTCGCCGCCGTCACGTTCGATCACGGCAAGTGGCTGGAGTACTACGGGAAGCTGATCGAGCAATCGGGTCCGTTCCCGCCTCCGCCGCCGGGCTGGGACCAGCCCCCCGACATGAAGCCGATCCCGGCCGAGTTCCCGCAACCCGGCGTCCCGACGGCGATCCCCGACGTCGTCCTAACCGGCCACGACCCGAGCGAGCGGGGGGCCGAGTTCCGGTCTCGCCCTCGTTGACGCGCCCGCCGGATGGGCGTGCAAGCGGACAGCATCGACGACAGGAAGAAGGAGGGGAGCCTCGTGGTCGAGGAAACCCCCTGGCAGCAGGCCCTCCGCTACGCCAACCGCGCCAATCCGTACCCGTTCTACGAGGAACTCCGCAAGACACCGGTGGCGCGGCAGCCGGACGGCACCTACGTCGTCAGCACCTACCAAGAGATCGTCGCGCTGCTGCACGACCCCCGGGTCAGTTCGGATGTCAGGAAGCTCCCCGCCCCGGTTACGGCCCCGGCAGAGGGCTCGGCGGAGGCCGAGCCGATCACGGAGACGGTCATCTCCTTGGAGCCGAACATCATCACCCAGGATCCACCCGAACACGATCGAGATCGCCGGATGATGACGCCGCACTTCGTCGGCCCGCCCCATTCCCCTCACCTGATCTCCGACCTGGAACCCGAGATCCGCCGCATCGTGGACGGCCTCCTGGACAACATGCAGGGCAAGACCCGAATCGATGCCGTCGACGAGTTCGCCTACCCCCTGCCGGTGACCGTGATCTGCAAGGTCCTGGGCGTGCCACTGGAAGACGAGCCACGCTTCCACAGCTGGATCGAGGCGGCACTGGACGCCTTGGATTTCGGCCCCGAGGCTGCCTCCGAGGAGATACAGAGCCGACTGGCCGGGGGTCACCAGGCCGTGGAGGAGTTCGGGCAGTTCGCAGCTGAGCTGCTCGACCGGTACGCCCAGCAGCCCGGCCCGGGCATGCTCTCGGCGATGGTGAACGAGGACGGCCCAGAGACAGGGATGTCCAAGGGCGTGCTCGTGAGCAATGCCTTGCTCCTGATCTTCGCCGGGCATGAAACCACGGTCAATCTCATCGCCCACAGCGTGCTCACCCTGCTGCGGCACCCCGACGCGCTCGAGAAGCTGCGCCGCCGGCCCGAGCTGATCGTGCCCGGCGTCGAGGAGTTGCTGCGCTTCGAGTCGTCGGTCCAGTTCTGGCACACCCGCTCCGCCGTAGAAGACATCGACATCGCAGGCACCACCATCCCAAAGGGCGCGCCGATCTTCCTGGCATACGGCTCGGCGAACCGTGACCCGAAGCGGTTCGCCAGCCCCGACGAGCTTGACCTCGAACGCCGGGACAACCAGCACCTCGGGTTCAGCCAGGGCATCCACTTCTGCTTCGGCGCTCCCCTCGCGCGGCTCGAGGTCCAGGTCGCGGTCGGCGAGTTCGTCCGCCGGGTGGAAAACCCCCGGCTCGTAGAGGACCCACCGCCGTACCGCCACAACCAGATCTTCCGCGGCCCGCGCCATGTTCTGGTCGACATCGACGGGATCCGCGACTGACTCGGCATGCGTAAAGGATCGCTATGCGGGCTTTTCAACTGGTCGGATGGCAGCAACCGCCCGAGCTGCGCGAGGTGCCGGTGCCCGAGCCCGGGCCGGGGCAGGTTCTGGTGAAGGTCGGGGGTGCCGGTGCGTGCCACTCAGATCTGCACATCATGGAGGCACCCGCACCGCCACCCGGTTTCGCCACGGAACTGCCCTTCACGCTCGGCCATGAGAATGCGGGATGGGTGGAGAGGCTGGGGCCGGGTGTCACCGGGTTCGCGCCAGGAGACCCTGTGATGGTCTACGGTCCCTGGGGCTGTGGGATGTGCGCCAACTGCCGGGAGGGACGGGAGAACTACTGCCAGAAGGTCAGTGGTCAGGGCGGGGGCCTGGGAGGCGGTCACGACGGCGGAATGGCTGAGTACCTGCTGGTCCCGGCGGCGCGATTCCTGATTCCGCTGGGCACCCTCGACCCCCGCCAGGCCGCCCCGCTCACCGACGCGGGACTGACCAGCTATCACGCCGTCAAGCGATCGCTGCACCTGCTGGGGCCGGGCTCGACCGCGGTGGTCATCGGGGTGGGCGGTCTGGGCCAGATGGCCATCCAGATGGTGCGAGCGCTCAGCGCGGCGACCACCGTCGTCGCCGTGGACACCGATGCCGGCAAGCTGGAAACCGCCAAGCGCCTGGGCGCGGACGAGGCGCTGCTCTCGGGCGAGGACGCGGTCACGCGCATCAAGGACATGACGGAGCAGCAGGGCGCTCAGCTCGTGCTCGACATGGTCGGCATAGACCCGACTCTGCGCATGGCTGCTCAGGTGGCAAGGGTGCTTGGCCACCTGACCATCGTCGGTCTCGGCGGCGGAGCCCTGCCCGTCAACTTCTCGAGCCCCCCGCACGAGTGCTCGGTCGCCTCGCCCTACTGGGGCTCCCTTCCCGAACTGATGGAAGTGATCACCCTCGCCCAGCAGCAAAAGATCAAGATACTGCTCGAGCACTTCCCCCTGGAACGCGCCAACGAGGCATACCAGCTCCTGCACGACGGCAAGATCCAAGGACGCGCCGTCATCACCCCCCACCCATGAGTACTGTCACCAAGGCGACCGGGCTGGTGCCGGAAGCCGTAACTGCCGGAGGAAACGTCATGGAAGCTGTGACCGGTGCGATCGCTGACCGGGCCGGTGGCGGACCGCACAGCCAGCAGCGGGCGTGGCAACAGCAGCTGTGCCGGCGCCTGTGACGGTGACGGGCGCCGGGCTGATGAACGCGGCCTGTCGGCGCTTGCCATGACCGAGAACACGTTCCGACCGGTGGCCGCCGCGCTGCGGCCGTATCTGATCGTGAATCCCCGCTCGGGAGGAGGGAAGGCGAGCCGGTTCCGGATCGCGGAAAAGGCTCGCGAGTTGGGGGCTCAGGTTCTCCTGCTCGATCCTTCCCAGCCCCAGGACCTCGCGACTATTGCCCGACGCGCGGTGGATGACGGTGCGGACCTGCTGGGGGTGGCCGCCGGAGACGGCACGCAGGCACTTGTCGCCGGCGTGGCTGCGAAGTGCGGTCTCCCTTTCGTGGTCATTCCTGCCGGTACCCGCAACCACTTCGCGATGGACCTCGGCCTGGACCGGGAGGACCCTTCGGCCGCACTGGAGGCCCTCACGGACGGCGTCGAACTGTGCGTGGATCTCGGGTTCGCAGGCGAGCGGGTGTTCGTCAACAACGTGTCGTTCGGTGCCTATGCCGCCCTGGTACAGGACCCGGCCTATCGGGACGACAAGATCGGCACGACGGCGCGGATCCTCCCGGAATTCCTGGCCCGCCACA
Source organism: Streptomyces inhibens (assembly GCF_003389455.1). GTDB lineage: Bacteria > Actinomycetota > Actinomycetes > Streptomycetales > Streptomycetaceae > Streptomyces > Streptomyces inhibens. The sequence goes on from NZ_QUAC01000116.1 coordinate 83,682, forward strand.
AGGGCCCGGAGCTGGTGGGTACGCGCAGGGCTGCTCACTGTGGACGGGCCTGATGCCGTGCTGGTGAGCAACAACCCCTACCGGGCCGATGACCCGGCCGGGCTTGGCAAGCGTGCACAACTGGACTCCGGCCTCCTGGGGGTACTGGCCGCCAGGGCGGAGACGCCCGCCGAGACCGCCGCCCGGCTGCGAGATGGGCAGACGCACGGCCTGACCAATCTGGCCACCTCTGAAGAGGTCGTCGTCGATGCCGACGTCCCGTTCGTCCCCGTCGGGCTGGACGGTGAAGCCGTCACCCTGCCGACTCCCGTGCGGTGCCGGATCAGTCCCGGGACGCTACGGGTACGGGTTCCCCGCCATCGGCCGGGCGCCGCGCCCGCCGAGCGGCCGCCAGGCTGGAGCGCCATCCGACGGGTGGCCTCGGCTGTCCGGCGAACTCTTCACGGCCGTCATACCGGCTGACCGAAGCCGAACCGGCAGAGCGCGGACTTCCGCCGACCGGATCGACACCGCACATCGCTATGTGGCCACACTGCTCGGCGGCCTGCGAGCCACACCACCGAACGCGTGAGATGCCTCCCGTGTCACCGCCCCGGGTGATCCCGCACACTCCGCCGGCGCCGGGTACTTCCGATCGCCTGCGGCCTGCTCCGGCCCGCCCATCACCGTCCGGGGAAATGCGGATGGATGGCAAAGGCTGAAAGACAAGCTCAGTCCTGGTGCAGCTCGTTGCGGCCCGGGCCGCCGGAGAGCTTGTCGGTGCCCGGGCCGCCCCACAGGACGTCGTCACCGCTGTTGCCCCACAGCGTGTCCTTACCCGCCTCGCCGTACAGCTTTGAGGCAACCCAGTCGACGGCGTAGGTGCAGGTGTCGTCCTTGGCCAGATCCACTTCGCGGGATCCTTGTCGCCTTTGGACCGGTTGGAGCCCAGGCTAAGAACTCCTAACGCAATGACTTCAGGCGCCGCCAGCAGATGAGTGCGCATCCCAGGGTGAGAAAGGCTTCGTGGATGTCG
>NZ_QUAC01000008.1 GCF_003389455.1 Streptomyces inhibens
GCCGATGGGCGGCGCCCACTGGCCGGCGGGGGCTGCGGCTGCCGGGGGTGCCTGCGGCGCCGCGGCGGGCGCGGCCGGTTCCTCCACGCTGACGCCGAAGTCGGTGGCGATCCCGGCCAGGCCGTTGGCGTAGCCCTGGCCGACCGCGCGGACCTTCCAGGCGCCGGCCCGGCGGTAGATCTCGACGACCACCAGCGCGGTCTCGGTGCCGAGCTGCGGCGGGGTGAAGGTGGCGATGACGCTGCCGTCGTCGGCGTTACGGACCGTGCCGGTCGGCTCCGTGCCGGCGAAGGTCGCGCCGGCGGCGTCCAGGCTCGCGGTGACCACGACCTTCTCGATGCCGTCGGGCACCGCGGCGGTGTCCACCGTGATGGTGTCACCACCGGCCAGGTCATCGATCGCCGCGGAGTGCGTCACGCCCGGTCCGGCGGGCTGGTTGTAGAACACGAAGTCGTCGTCGGAGCGCACCTTGCCGTCGGCGGCGAGCAGCAGGCCCGACACATCCAGCCGCACGGGCGCGGTGACGTCCACCGCCACCCGAACGGCGGTGAGCGGGAGGTTCGAGCCAGGAGTCATAGCGGTCATGCCGGGACCAACGATCGGTTCGCCTTTGCGGTTCCATTACCTGCGGCCGGTCGGCCGCCCGGCCCGCTCACCGGCGTTCGCGGGAGTTGCCGAACAGCAGCCGGTAGGCGATCAGCAGGACCAGGGCGCCGGCGATCGAGGCGATCCACATGGACGGCTCGCCGAAGTCCTTCGGTATCGGGCGGTGCAGGATCTTGGTGGAGAGCCAGCCGCCGATGAACGATCCCACGATGCCGATCAGGGTCGTGCCGACCAGTCCGCCCGGGTCCCGTCCCGGCAGCAGGACCTTGGCGATGACGCCTGCGATCAGCCCCAGTACGAGCCAGCTGACGATGCCCATGATGCGTTCCTCGTTCCTGCGCGGAGGGTTGGTACACCCACCAGGACGCCACCCGGGCGGCGCGGGTTCCGTGGCGTGGCGCGACCGGTGTTCAGTACGGCCACCTGGGCGGGTCGGTGCAGAAGGCGCCGCCGAGGTGGGTGTGTTCGGGGTTGTCGGGATCCAGTGCGCCGTGCGCGGCGATGAGCTCCGCGGCGTACGGCTCGGAGTCGTCCTGCGGTGCGTAACCCAGGGCGCGGGCACCGGACAGGTCCCACCACAGGCGGGTGTTGGCGGAGGAACCGTAGACGACGGTGTGGCCCACGTCCGGCGCGGTCAGGGCCGCGTGCAGCAGCCGCGCGCAGTCGGCCGGGCTCAGCCAGATCGACAGCATCCGCACCGACGTCGGCCTGGGGAAGCAGGAGCCGATGCGGATCGAGACGGTCTCGATGCCGTGCAGGTCCCAGTAGAGCGAGGCGAGGTCCTCGCCGAACCCCTTGGAGAGGCCGTAGTAGGTGTCGGGGCGGCGGGATGTGGTGACGGGGATGGCGCCGGAGCCGTCCGCGGGGCGCGGGGTGAAGCCGACCGCGTGGTTGGAGGAGGCGAAGACGATACGGCGCACGCCCGCCTCGCGCGCCGCCTCGTAGACGTGGTAGGTGCCCTCGATGTTGGCGCGCAGGATCTTCTCGAACGGGGCTTCCAGGGAGATGCCGGCGAGATGGACGATCGCGTCGACCCCGCGTACGGCCTCGCGCAGCGCGCCGGTGTCGGCCAGCTCGGCGGTGATCGCGTCCGGTTCGCCGTCCGTGTTCTCGATGGTTCGCCGGTCGAACAGACGCAGCCGGTATCCGTGGGGCGGCAGCAGCTCGCGCATCAGGGTGCCGAGCCCGCCGGCGGCGCCGGTGAGCAGGACGGTGCGGGGTGCGGTCATGGGCGGGTACTCCTCCGGCTGAGCTGCAAGGCTGTATGTACGGACAGCATTCAGATGTGTGGACAAGGTAGGGAGCCCGTTCCCGGCCGGTCAAGACACTTTACGGACCTGGCAAATCCGCTTGCCGCCCGGCAGTTGTGGGCTCTTGACCGGTGTGGGAAGGCTGCTCTAGCGTGGCTGCGTTCAGAAATATGGACTCTGATCAGAAACATGCACAAGCATGCCAGGGAGAGCCCGTGACCGCACACCCTCCTCCAGCTCCTGCTGGGAGGTACCCCCAGCTCGCCGACCGCCTCGACGGACTGCTGTTCTTCCCCGTGACCGCGTACACGCCGGACGGCGCCCTGGACCTGGCGGCCTTCCGTGCCCATGTCCGCAGCGGTATCGACGCGGGCGCGGCCGCCGTCTTCGCCTGCTGCGGCACCGGCGAATTCCATGCGCTGGCACCCGAGGAGTTCGCCGACTGCATCGCGGCCGCGGTCGAGGAGACCGCGGGCCGGGTCCCGGTCGTCGCCGGCGCGGGCTACGGCACCGCGCTCGCCGTCCACTTCGCCCGCCTCGCCCAGGAAGCCGGCGCCGACGGACTGCTGGCCATGCCGCCGTACCTCGTCGTCGCGGGCCAAGAGGGACTGCTGCGGCACTACACCGCACTCGCCGCCGCCACCCCGCTTCCCGTCATCGTCTACCAGCGCGACAACGCCGTCTTCGAACCGGCCACCGTCGCCGCCCTGGCCAAGACCCCGGGCATCATCGGCCTCAAGGACGGCGTGGGCGACCTCGATCTGCTCCAGCGCATCATCAGCGCCGTCCGCACCGAGGCCCCCGACGAGGACTTCCTGTACTTCAACGGCCTGCCCACCGCCGAACTCACCGGCCCCGCCTACCTGGGCCTGGGCGTACACCTCTACTCCTCCGCCGTCTTCGCCTTCGCCCCCGAGATCGCCCTCGCCTTCCACCGGGCGCTGACCACCGGCGACGACGACACCGTGGCCCGGCTGCTGGACGGCTTCTACCGGCCGCTGGTCGAACTGCGCAACCAGGGCCGCGGCTACGCCGTATCGCTGGTCAAGGCGGGCGTACGGATGCGCGGCCTGGACGTCGGCGAGGTCCGCCCGCCGCTCAGCGAACCGGCCCCGGCGCACCTCAAGGAGCTGGCCGCGCTGATCGAGCACGGTCTGGCCCTGGTCGCGGACGCGCCCGGAGCCGGTGCCTGATGCGCACCGCCGCCTTCCTCTACCCCTGGGACGTGGTCGGCGACCCGGACGCCGCCGGACGCCTCGCCGGCCTCGGCATCCAGCAGGTCACCCTGGCCTCCGCCTACCACTCCACCCGCGCCCTCACCCCGCGCCACCCCCGCCACCGCATCGTCACTGCCCGGCACGCCGCCGTCCTCTACCCACCGGACCCCGCCCGCTGGGCCGGCCGGGAGCTGCGGCCGAACACCCAGGACTGGGTGAGCGACCCGGACCCCTTCGGCGCGGCCGCGCGGGCGCTGGCCGACGCCGGTCTGGAGGTGCACACCTGGGTCGTCCTCGCGCACAACTCCCGCCTGGGCGCCGAGCATCCGGCCACCGTCGTGCGCAACGCCTACGGCGACCCGTATCCCTGGGCGCCCTGCATCGCCCGCCCCGAGGTGCGCGACTACCTCGTCGACCTCGCCGCCGAGGCGGCCGTACGGCCCGGCGCCCGGGGCACCGAGCTGGAGTCCTGCGGCTGGTACGGACTGGCCCATCTGCACGCCCACGACAAGATCGCCGGAGTGCCGCTCTCCGGCGCCGCCCAGTACCTGATGTCGGTGTGCTTCTGCACGGTGTGCGCCGAGGGGTACGCCGAACTCGGCGTGCCCGCACGGCAGTTGCGGGCGGCCGTGGTGCGGGCCCTGGAGCCGCTGTGGGCATCCGGCGGGGCCGGACCGGCGATGGGGGTCGCCCCTGGACCGGAGCCTGTCGAAGGTCCTCGGGGGAGGGAGGGCGAGTGGGCCGCGGTCGAGGCGCTGCTCGGCACGGAGCTCGCGGGGGTGCTGCGCACCTGGCGGGACCGGGCCGCCCGGACGCTGCAGCGCGCGGCGGTACGCGCCGTACGGGACGCCGCGGCGGACGGGTTCCGGGTGCTGCTGCACGCCGATCCCGCCGCACACCGCTGCGGCGCCAACGCCGGTGTGGACCCGGCCGATGTCCTCGCGCACGCCGATGGGGTGGTGCTGCCGTGCACCGGCGGTGCCGCCGCCCGCGCGCAGGTGCTCGCCCCGTTCGCCGGCCGTACGGCCGAACCGGCCTGCGCCGCCGAGACGGCCGTTGTCGCCAGGACCGGCTCCGCCGCCGAGCCTTCCACCGCCGCCGAGACTTCCGCCGCCGCCGAGACTTCCGCCGCCGCCTCGGCCGCCTCCGCCGCCGAAGCGACCGTGCTGGCCGCCAATTTCACCGTGGTCTCCGGCATGGGCGGCAGCCCCGGCACCCTCGCCGCCGACGCCGCGCACGCCGCCTCGCTGGGCGCCGGCGAACTGCGGCTCTACCACGCGGGCCTGGCGAGCGAGAGCGACCTGGCGGCCGTACGGGACGCGCTACGCAAGATCGGGGACAACTCCGGGAAGCAGCCCACATACTGACCCCGCCCCCGGGCAGGTCGAATGCAAGGGGCCCGCCCACCCCCTACGGACCTCCCCGTACGGGACCCACCGCCCTAGCTGGTGACGGGTGCGTGGCTCAGACTTTCTCTACGTCTTCAAGGCTCGCTGCGCTCGCTACCCGGCCCCGCGGTAGGGGCAGTTCAGGAGAACAGCACACGTTGACGCAAGGGCGTTGACGTTCCAGGCCTCCTAGAACTGCAAGCAGGTCAGATCACAGATCAGAGGTGCCGCGCAAGCGCGGCGGCGCCGGCCGTCGCCGCCGCACGGCTCCCCTCAACGTCTTCGCCGCCGGGGGCCGCGCGGCGTCGACGCCCGCGCCCACAAGGGGGCGAAAACCAGGCCGGGGGTGGGGACGGTCGGCTCCACGGCTTTAGCCACCTCCCCGGTTCGGGTCCCGCGTCGAGCAAGACCAGGGGGCCACTCGTTCAAATTCCGGGCAGCTCACAAGCCTGCCCGAGTTGCCGGCAAGCGTACGGCCCCCTGATCATGCTCGACCCCAAACCAGGCAGGACACCGGCCAAACCCGCTCCGCCGACCTCAGACGTCGCCCACTCCGCGTGCACAAAACTAGATAGACTGGTTGGAGAGTTCGCGATCTGCTCAGGCGGCCACAGCCACGCGCTTCTTTCCACCACTCAGTGACTGGGGGGTCAATGCAATATCCACACTTCAGTAAGCTGGAATTTGGCGAAGTCTCGGCAGAGGTAGAGGCCGAGAAGAGACCAGACCTTCTTGTCGACAGCTTCGTTGACAGATGGAATGTGGAGCAAAAAGTTGCGTCTGGGGATGCCTTCCTCCTTATCGGACCTAAAGGTTCCGGGAAATCCACAGTTGTCCAGTACCTGCGACTCAAGGCTGAGCGTACGCTGGGCCAAGCTTTTGTCGAGATTTCCGACATTGGTGAACTATACCAAAGTGTCGAGGCCAATCTAGGCGGACTGGAGAAATCTCGCACTGAATTGGCTTGGAGGGTCTTCATCTGGATTCGGCTATACTCGCTATTGATGGCCGACCAGGGATCGAGCATTTCCAATGACCTCGATCACGTCGCATTCTTTAAAGATCTCAAAAATGCTGGACTCGCATTCGGGGATCTCAAGGCTGTCATTCAGGAGGTCAAGAAACGCAGACATAAGTTCGCGCTTCCGCAGGGGCTATATAGCTATGAGCATGAGAACACAGGGGAAAGGCGAATCCACGCAGACCAATTGGCGGATATCCTGTCGCACGCTGTGGTCAATACTCAGACCCAAACCCCCCACTACCTCGCCCTCGATGGCCTTGACAGCGCATTTGTAGGGAATGATGGCTACTGGACTCTGCTGGCCAACCTTCTCCGCGCCTCAAGCTCGATCCATAAAGATCTCAGGAAGGCGACATCACAGATCAGAGTTATTCTTCTCTGCCGAAGTGATATATTCCTGAAGATTGAGCTGCCTGACAGTAATAAGATCCGGCAAGGCTGGGGGGTGGAGCTGGATTGGTCGTATGGAGTTGACGACTCGCGGCATAGCTACCTCTGGGACTTGGTGGAGAGGAAAGTAGCGGCCGGAGGCGGCCCCGACGCGAATATACTCACTACCTACTTTCCATCCGAAATGTCCTACGGGCAGAATAGTCGCGAAGAAATGTCGCGATATCTCCTCAACATGACTCGTCAGACCCCGCGCGACATCCTAGCCCTATTCAAGTCCATTGGGGAATCGTCCGGATCTGCCCACCCCTTGGACGTACTGCGAGTCCGCGCGGGCGTAAATAACTACTGCAAGAAGTACTTCACTACGGAAATCTCCAACGAATTCTCCGGATTGGTCCCGACTGAGATTTATAGGACCCTTCTTGGTAGGCTTGGCCAAGTTCCCAGAAGGCGGTTCACTCGACAGGAATTCGAAGGCCTATTCGCGGAGGCTTGTCAGACGCATTCGTGCGACTTGGATGAATTGCTTCAGCAATTCTTCTTCTCCGGAGCGATTGCGAACTTCATTTCCGGACGCTCTGAGAATTACGTGCAATTCTATCACCGAAGAGATTACTCCGATTTGAACATTCGTGGTCCGTTCCTGCTGCACAACGCACTCACGCTGGGACTTAACGTTCGCTGGTGACGGCGGCGCCTACGGCGGGGCCTTACGCGCAACAGCAGACCACAGCAGCGGCCTCAGGGGCCATGCACGCGTCGCGTTCAGGTGGGCTGGCTGACATCCATGACTGACATCAACGACGACGGACGGGTGCGAACGCCGGCAATACCCTGAGGAGCAGGTGCGCCGCACATGACACAGCGGGCCAAGGAAGAGCCGATGTCGCGAGCGAACTCCTAAGGCGGTGGTCAGCACCAGGGCTGTACAGCAACGGAGTGCAGCAACCATGGTGACTGCAGCCGCCCCATAACGCACCCGAGCGGCCGGGTGGCCAGGCTCTCAGACCTCATCAACCGCTTTGCCGGTAGTTCGCATTGAGGGGGACNTGGTGACTGCAGCCGCCCCATAACGCACCCGAGCGGCCGGGTGGCCAGGCTCTCAGACCTCATCAACCGCTTTGCCGGTAGTTCGCATTGAGGGGGACGCCGTGGAAAAAGTGATCGGTGTGGTCCACATGCGTAGTCGAGGGAAGAACTCCCCAGTCTGTTGAGGCTAGGCGATTGCGCCGGCTAGAGCTTCCATCGCTCGCTCGGTCACCTCGTGAACCTTCCCCAAGCCATGGATCGTCGTCACCAGCCCGCTGGCCCGGTAGTGGTCGATAATCGGCCTTGTGTCGGAGTAATAAACGTCCAGTCGGCTACGGATGACTCCTTCGGAATCATCCTCGCGGAGGTACAGCATCCCGCAACAAAGATCGCACGTGTCGTAACTCTTCGCCGGGTTGTACACGACGTGGAACACATGACTGGAGTCGTGCCGGCATACGCGGCGACCGGTGAGTCGCTGGAAGGTCTCCTCCTCCGGGATCTCTACGTCGAGCACCGCATCGAGCGTGATGAACTCGTCCATGGCGACCGCCTGGCCTACATTCCTCGGTGCCCCGTCCAGGAGGAATCCGCGCTGGGCATCATGCTGGCGCAACCTATCCTCGGTCATTGCCAACACGACCTCATCGGGTATCAACTGCCCCTTCTCTATCAACTTCTTAGCGGTTCTGCCAAGCCGTGTACCTTGAACGATGTTACTGCGAAGCATGTCGCCAAGCGAAGCGTGGGGCACGCCCAAGTACTTAGCCAAGAAGGCGGCCTGCACCCCCTTACCTGCTCCTGGTGGCCCGACAAGAACTACTCGTAGCGTGGCGCAACGGCCGAGCCGAGCGGCCGGTGAAGCTTCACCGGAGGTCGTCTGCGACCTCCTCAAAGCTTCGTCTGCTGCGTATAGAAGCTCGGCAGCATGCTCACGAACCTTGATCAATTCTGCATCGGCCTTCGTGCGCATATCCAGAGCCTCTGCTTTCGCAGCCTTGATGATGCGTTGCGCCTCAGCTTTAGCTTCATTTACTAGCGACTCAGTGGTTTCAGCCTCGGCTCTCAGCCGTGCCACCTTCTCGCGCAGCAACTCAGCTTTCTGGTGGTACTGCAGCTCTTGAGTACGTAGGTTCTCGATGTCAGGCGGCGCCAGGGTGCGCGTCTCGATGACGGATCGCTTCTTCGCCCGCAGTTGAGGTATGGCCTTGCGTTGGCGCAGTTTCACCAGGCGCCAACGCTGCCGCCACTCCTGCAGCAACTTGGGATCGTCGCCAGCTAACTGTTTGACTAGTTCGAGCGTAAAGTCGATGGACGGTAGTCGCTTTCCGTTCAGGGCCTCAGAGATCGCGGACACCGAGAGGGTCACCCGGCTGGCAGCCTTCGCCCGCGTCTCGATTTCCCGGAACGTCGGTGCATCACAGTGAATATGCAGGTCCTGCAGCGCTTCCGCGAACCCAGTCAGGGACTCCTCGTACTCACGGAGATGATCGTGGTCACCGGGCTCCGCGACGGACATGGCTCTCCCTTCAGTCACCATGTGACCAGCGTAGGCCCAGATCAGCGAAGTCCAGCGACGTTCAACGAAATCCAACGAACAACACAGAAGGGTACGACGTTCGGTCCGGACAGGCCACAGATCAGCAACCTGCGGGTTCTTTCGTCCAGCTGGAGTCCTGCTGGTGGATACCGCTCCCATGGACCTGACACCACCGAAGCGAGCTCGCAGGAGCCTGCGCTCCAGTCACGAGCACCGAACCGAAGGAGATGTGATGGTCGAGATTGAAGAGCCCGCGCCGGGATGGAGCCTGAGTCTGAGGCGTCAGGGATTGGAGATCCGGGCCGGTAGACACCTACGCCTGTCGATGTCACTGACGCTGGTTATGTGGATCGCAAGCCTGTCAGGCTTTGTTGGCTCGTTTCCTTACTGGCGAGGGCTCGCCTAAGGGCAGTGCTTACCTGTTGGGCATCTGACAACCGTCTCGGCTACCTAGCCCATCAACAGCGCCCGTCGAAGGCGTGTCGAGGGGCAACCAGCGTGCCAGAACCGTGCCAGATCGAGCGGGCAACCACAGTCAACCGGAGTCCGTGGGGGTGTGGGCATCAGCCAACAGGAGCATCGGCGTCGTAGAGACGATGATCAGCGACAACGTGCTTGCTGCCAGTGCAGGGCTTACAAAGCAGATGTCGCTGCTCGAATGGCCACATGGTTCTCGGGCGTCTTCGGCCTGTCCGGGCTGCGGCGCTGGGGCGCCGGTCCCGGCCGGCCGAAGACGGCAGTGCCGAAGTCCGACAAGCAAGCGCCGTTACGCGGCCGGAGCTTCCGGAGGAGCGGGCTGCCCCTGACGATCGGCATGGTCCGCCATCTCCATCGCCAAGCCCATGACCAGCAGGCGCGCCAGCGCCTCTCCTGCCTCCGGTTGGATGGGCCCGAGACACACCAAGCCATCGCCGAAGACTGTCACGTCAGCCCTCAGGCCGAGGAAGTCCGTCCCCAGGCCGGCGCTGTGGAGTTGTTCAGCCAGCGCGCCAGCGCCGCGCTTGGCTTCGGCCCAACCGCGTACGTACGGCATTGCCGGCGAAAGGTTCTCAGTTCGTTTGGCGACTACTCGACGCGGGTCGGTCACGTCCTCCACCTTCTCCATGCTCATGGTCAATCCGTCTTGCGGGTGCGCGAGTCGGTTGCCTCTTCGGAACCACGGGAGCAAAGCAACGCCCGCCGTAGCAGCTCTGCCAGGCGCTCCGCCGTCTCCGGCGAGACGCGGCCGAGTTCGATGAGGCCGTGGCCGAAGGCATTCAGGTCGGCACGGAGGTAGGGGAAGTCGCGTGCCATGCCGGCCGCGGTCAGTACGTCCCGCAGCGCGGTGGTGGCGTTGCGGGCCGCGTGCCACTCGTCTGTGTCCAGCGGTGACCAGCGAGCGGCGTCCTCGGGAGGTTCCTCACTGGGCACGGTCGCTCACCTGCTCAAGCGCCTCGGGCCGTTCCTCTTCGGCGCTCGGGTACTGCGCGCCGTAGCGGTCTGCTCGTTCGATCAAGGCTGATGCGGCCACGAACATCACCGCCAACGACGCCGTGCGCAGCGGGGACGCCTCAGGACGTCGAATGGGCGCGCGTAGCCACTGGTGGCGGTCATCGGCCATCGGCATCGGCCCTGGTACGACGACGAAGGAGCCGGCGTCGAGGTAGCGGTACTCGGGCGGGGTGGCCGTTTCCAGGGATAGGAGACGCGTGAAACGGGCCCGCGACTTGGACGACAGAAGAAACCCGATCTGCTTTGCGCGACGGTCCATCATGACCGGGCCGAGCGGCATTTCGCGGCGTACCAACTGGTCGAAGGTCTCCATGCCCAACCGCTGGCTCATGACCACCACATCGAAGAGGCGCCCGGTCGGCAGCGTGTACGGGCGCATGGGGTCATCCGCCCAGTGAGCCCTGCACATCACTGGATCGTCAGCGACAGCGGACAGCCACTGAATGCCTCGCCTCGTCATCCTCTGCACGTCATCCCACCTCGGTCGGCAACTCCGGCGGCTCTTCTGCCGCGGTGCAACCAGACTGCTGCGCGAAGCCCTGAGCTAGCAGATGACGAGAGGTGACGGGGGATGACGAGGATTGAGCGGACGCGTCATCCCCCGTCATGCTCCAGACCGGCAGGCAATCTGCGCAGAGTCGCCACGCGACGCGTGTCGGTTCCCTAGTTTCAGGGGAGGGAACGGGCACCGCCCAGGCCGTCCGGGGAGGCGATCACCACGGAATCGACGCCGACGTCGTTCGGGCCCCTTCTGCTGCGCGCCCGGAAAAACCGCGGATGGAGTCAGGCTCGGCTTGTCCATGAGCTACGCCAAGTCGCAGCGCGACATGGTCAGTCGCTCCCGGCCGATGCGAGCGTGAAGCGGCGCATCGCAAGTTGGGAGAACGGCCACAGCACCCCGGACGAGTTCTACGGCCCGGTGGTGTGCGAAACCCTGGCGATGTCCCCCGCCGAACTGGGACTGGGCCATCTCACCGGGCAGGATTCCGCCCTCCTGGACGCCGGCTACCCCGCCAGTCCGGAAGCGGCCATTGCGAACGTCGATCGTCTTTGGCGGGCGGACCTCAACGGCTATGACCCTCTGCTCCACGCCCAAACGTCCGAGCCGGCGTGGAGCGAAGCGTCGTTACGGTGGCTGGTTGCTCCGGACGCGGCGTTTCCCAAGGCACTAAGCAACCAGGGTCCACGCGTGGGTCTCGCCGATGTTGCGGTAATCAAGTCGACCTGTGACATGTTCGCCCAGCTCGATGACCGGTTCGGTGGAGACCATGCTCGCCAGTCCGTGATCCAGTACCTCAGCCGGGATGTGGCGCCTCTGCTCTCCGGCCGCTACACCGAGGCAGTGGGGCGCGCTCTGTTCTCGACTGTCGCCGAGGCCACCCTGCTGGCCGGGTGGATGTCGTACGACGCTTGCCAGCACGGGCTTGCGCAGCGGTACTTCCTCCAGGCGCTCCGGCTCGCGCAGGACGGGAATGACCGACGTCTGGCCGGCAGCATCCTCTCCGCGATGAGCCACCAGGCCACGTTCCTTGGCCAGTTCACCCACGCTGCCACCCTCGCTCGTGCCGCATTGATGGGTATCTCGGCCGTTGCCACTCCGACTCTGCGGGCGCAGTTCCACGCGATGGAGGCTCGGGCGCTGGCACACACGGGTGACCGCCACGCTTGCGAGAGTGCGCTCGCAGCAGCGGCCAAGGCGCTGGAGAGCTGCAACACCGACGACGAGCCCGAGTGGATCACCTACTTCGACGCTGCCGAACTGGCGGCGGAGGCCGCCCACTGTTTCCGCGACGTACGCAGCGCCCGTCAGGCTGTCTCTCATGCGGAGAACGCCATGAGCGGCAGCCACGTCCGCAGCGACTTCTTCGCGACCATGGTTCTCGCCGACGCCCACCTCCACGCCGGTGACGCCGATGAAGCTTGCAATGTCGCCCTGGACGCCCTGGATCTCGGCGAACAGCTCAGGTCCTCCCGATGCGTCGCCTATCTCACCGAGTTCCGCCAGCACCTCGCGGGCACAGGACTTACCGCCGTGGTCCGCGAATTCCACGAGCAGGCCGCAGAGCACCGTCTCTGGATTGCAAGCGGGCAGGCATTGGCCGCGCCGTAGCGCCAGGTCAAAAAGGACTCCAATCCCGGCGACTGCCCCCGGTACGGAGAGCCTGGACCCGGCGGCCGAACTCGGGAGCGGCCTTCTCGCTACTACCGACCTGCTGGCCCATCCACAGCACCATCATCAGCTCACGAACATCCGCCAGCACCGAGTAGCCGGGCCAGTTCATGATGTCGAACCCGTAGTGGTGGACGAAGCCTTCGTAATCGCTCCGACCATGCCAGCCGAAGCGGTCGTAGTAGATCGCTGTAAGGATCAGGTCCCACTCCCGCGGGGCCAGACAGACGCCATCCAGGTCGATCATGACGGCCTGCCCCCTACGGTCCCGCAGGACGTTGCCGATGTTGGCGTCACCGTGGATCAGTCCGTACGGCAGAACGAAGTCCAGCCGGTCGTACTCCTTGTTCAATCGTCGTGCCCGCTGCTTCAGGAACGCCGCGTCATCCTGCGAGACGCCATCAAGGGCCTCGAAGGAGGACCACAGCTTGGCGAACGGGTCGAAGTAGGGCAGGCGCAGCGACTCCGGTTCCTCTAGCCAGTGCAGCCGCCGCAACAGGTCCGCCAGCTCGGTCACCGTCGCGTACTCCTCGCGATCCTGGGCGCACTCCCAGAACGTGACGACCCTGCCGCCGGCCGACAGCGGCTGTCGCACTCCGTGCAGCACTCTCGTAGCCGGGTAGTCCTGCGACTCAAGCCAGCGCGCTACGTGTACGGCCCTCTCCATCTCCGCTTCCGCATTTGGATCACGCGCAATGCGGACGATCACCGGAGCGGACGGCAGCCGGTAGACGGCGTTCGAGCCGAGTCGCAACAGCTCCGCCCCCGACGCATCGATCCGGGCCTCTGCGCACGCTTCGCGGAGCACAGATTCCACACGCTCTGCCGTGAAATCCCGCGGTGCATCTGGGCTCGTGCCCGGGTCCGAGATCATGCGATCGACCGTACCCGGCCGTGCCAGATCCGTGCCAGATGGCAGGGGCACGGGCGGACAGCGGCGGACTACAGCGGGCGGTCGGCTTGGGTAACCAGCAGGCTGGGCCCGGCCCAGGTCAGCCCCGTGATCACCCGAGCACCCTCCCGGAAGCGCCGGCCCCGGCGCTCACCCCGGCCGGACGAACCCGCACTCGTACGCGGCGATCACCGCCTGGGTCCGGTCCCGCACCCCGAGCTTGGCCAGCACCCCCGCCACATGCGTCTTCACCGTGGCCGGGCCCACCCCCAGCCGGTCCGCGATCTCGGCGTTCGTCAGCCCGCCGGTCATCAGCCGCAGCACCGCACGCTCCCGCTCGGACAGCCGGGCCCGCAGCGCCCGCACCGCATCGTCCGCGGCCCGCTCGCCGGCGTGCCGGGCGGCCAGCGCGCGCACCGCCGCCGGGAACAGCAGCGAGTCGCTGCGCGCCACCAGCCGTACGGCCTGGACCAGGTCCTCCGCGCCGGACCGCTTGAGCAGGAACCCGCTGGCGCCGGCCCGCAGCGCGTCATACACATAGGCGTCGTTCTCGAAGGTCGTCACCACGATGATGCGCGGCGGCTCGGACATCCCGGCGAGCAGCTGCTCGGTCGCGCGGATCCCGTCGATCTCCGGCATCCGGACGTCCATCAGCACGATGTCCGGGCGCAGTTCACGGACCAGCGATACCGCCTCGGCGCCGGTCGCCGCCTCGCCGACGACCTCCATATCGCCCTCGGCGCCCAGGATCGCGCGCAGCGCCGTACGCACCATCCGCTCGTCGTCGGCCAGGACGATGCGCAGGGGACGGGGGCTTCCGGGGGGCTCGCCGGCCCCGCTGCCGGGACTTTCACCGATGCCGTCGTGCTGAACCGTGCTCATGCCCCGTCCATCCCCCTCGTGTGCTCACTCTTCCCCGGCAGCGGCAGCGGCAGCGGCAGCGGCAGCCGGGCCGCCAGCCGCCATATGCCGTCCTGGGCCGCGGCCGTCGCCTCGCCGCCCAGCAGCCGGGCGCGCTCGGCGATCCCGCGCAGCCCCCGGCC
>NZ_QUAC01000112.1 GCF_003389455.1 Streptomyces inhibens
GCCGCCCGCCACCGCCGCGCGATCCCGGCGGCGTCCCGGCCGTCCTCCGCCGCCTGCCGCAGCTCATGCCCGATCAGGTCCTCGGGCTGCACCCAGGTCACCCGGAGCGGCGCCCCGTCCGCGGGGGGTGTCGTCCGGGCGGCGGCCACCGCCGTGCCGGTCACCGCCGTGCCGGTCACCGTCCACTCGCCTCCGTCATCGCCGGGATGGCCGAGATCGCGGTGAAGGCCTGCTCATGGGTGCGGGCGCGGGCCCGGTCGCGGGTGAAGATCTCGCGGGCGACGGTGGCCAGCGCGGCCCCCGGCGCCGACAGATCCAGGCGGCTGGCGCGGGAGACCTCCGCCGCCCACTCGGCCGGTACCGCCGAGGCGCCGCGCAGCGCGCCGACGAGCGCACCGCTCATCGTGGCGATCGAGTCGCAGTCGCGGCCGTAGTTGACCGAGCCGAGCACCGTGGCCCGGAAATCCCCGCCGCCGACCAGCAACATGCCCAGCGCGATGGGGAGTTCCTCGATGGCGTGCAGACGGGAGGGGCGGCGGGCGCCGAGCGAGGGGTTGCGGTAGTCCGGGCCCACGGTGTCGAAGGGGGCGATCGCCGCGCGCAGCGGTCCCAGCGCGGACTCGTAGTCGCTGAGCGAGGCCGCGGCTTCGCAGACCGCCTCGATCGCGGCACGGGTGCCGTCCTTGGCGAGCCGGAGCGCCTGGACGACCACCGACGACGGGGTGGCCTCGGGGGCGAACGCGGCGGCCACGGCGGCGGCGAACACCCCCGCGGCCTCCCTGCCGTACGAGGACTGATGGGCGCCGGAGATGTCCAGCGCCTCGGCGTAGGCCCGGTCCGGGTTGCCGGCGTTGACGATGCCGACCGGCGCCATGTACATCGCCGCACCACAGTTGACGATGTTTCCGACGCCCGCCTCACGCGGATCGGCATGCCCGTAGTGCAGCCGCGCCACGATCCACTTCTCGGCGAGGAAGATCCGCTGCAACGGCAGCGCCTCGGCCTCCAGCTCCGGGATCCAGCGCGGGGTGCCGATCAGATCGGGTACGAGATGGTCGGCGATGTCGTAGGCGTCGAGGTGATCGCGCACCGTCTCGTAGACCCGCACCAGCGCATGCGTCATCAAGGTGTCGTCGGTGACATGGCCGTCGCCCTTGTGGTACGGCGCGATCGGGCGGGCGGTGCGCCAGTCGTCGTGGAACGGGCCGACGATGCCCTCGACCCGGCCGCCGTGCCGCTTGACGATCTGCTCCGGTGTGCAGCCTTCGACGGGCCCGCCGAGCGCATCGCCCACCGCGGCACCGACCAGAGCGCCGCTCGCCCGGTCCTCCAGGGTCGGCGGGACGGGGGGCGCCGGGAGCGTCGTGGGGTGGCTGACGGGAGTGGCCATCGTGGGCCGTGTGAGGGGCGTGACCGGCAGGACCTGGGTGTCGGGGGCGCCCGGTGTCGTCGGTGGTGCTGTCGGGGTCTGTTCGCTTGCGTGGGTCATGTGCGGGTGAGTCCTTCCACGGTGGAGGGTGAGGAAGCCAGAAGGGCGTCGGAGAGAGCCTCCGGGAGGACCGCGGCGGTGGCCGTGGTGGAGGCTTCGGGGGCGGTCAGCTCCGTACGGGCGAGCAGCCCGGCCAGCTCGACCAGGTCCGTGCCGGCCAGCCGTGGCAGCGCACAGCCGGAGAGCACCCGGCAGGCGTCGCGCCAGGTGCGGGGCAGTCCGTGGGCGCCGCCGAGCGCGCCGGTCAGCGCCCCGGCGAGGGCCGGCGCGGAGTCGGCGACCCGGGAGAGGCAGGCGGCTGCCGGTACCGCCTCGGCGACCAGCCCGTCCGCGGCCAGGGCGAGCGCCAGCGCCACCGGGACGGTCTCGGCGGCCGCGATGCCGTAGCTGTAGACGTGGTCGACGATCTCGTGTTCCAGCACGGGCACCAGGGCGAAGGCGGTGCCGGGGCGGCCGGAGTGGCCAGGACCGTCGGTGGCGAAGGCCCGTGCGAGCCGGACCGCGTGCAGCGCGTTACGGCGGATCTCGGTGCCCTCGGGGAGCTGGTCGAGCGCCGCGTCCACACAGCCGCCGGCCGCCGCCCCGCCGAGCGCGGCCGCGATCGCGGCGGCCATCGCACGGGCGCCGTGCACCCCGTCGCCGTCCTGGGTGTAGCGCGCGTCGTACTCGNACGGGCGCCGTGCACCCCGTCGCCGTCCTGGGTGTAGCGCGCGTCGTACTCGGCCAGATCGGCCGCCGCGGCGGGCTCGCCCGGGTGCACCACGGCCAGTACGGCGGCCCGGACGCACGCCGCATCGTCGAAGAAGTGCGGATTGTCGTGGCCGGTGGCGGGCGGCCGCAGCCCGGCGGCGAGGTTGCCGAGCCCGGCCCGTACGGAGATCCGGGCGCGCAGCGGCAGTACGGCGGACTCCACCTCGGGCGCCCGGTCGGCGGCCGCGGCGACCTCGTTGGCCAGCGCGTTCCATGCGAGGTCGAGCGCGGCGCGCATCCGCCGGTCCCGGCCCAGATCGCTGAGGAGCGCACCGGCCGCGGTGAGCACCGACTCGGCGGTGAAGGCCGCCCACTCGGCGTCGTCGGAGGGCCCGAGCCGCAGCGGCTCGGGCGGCTGGTTGAGGGCGATCGGCACGGGCAGCGTCGTGGTGGCGTTCTGCTCGGCGAAGGTGTCCAGCTCACGCGTCAGCCGCCGGGTCCACTCCGGCATCCGGGCCGCCCGGTGCCGCGCGGCGGGCCACCCGGCGGCATCGCCCGAGGCGAGCCCGAGCAGCAGCCCTTCGATACGGCTACGGGCACCGTCCACGGCGTCGGCGTCGGCCGCGACGTGGGCGTCGGCGCCCCACACCGTGCGCCCGGCGCTCATCCGACGCCCACTCCGGCCTCGACGCCGGACCCGGCGGCGGCCCCCGCTCCCGCCCCGCCCGGCGCCAGCAGCTCCGCGATGTCCAGGACGTGATAGCCGGCCATCGACGGCAGACAGCTGCCGCGCGCCGGGCCGATGGCTGCGGCCCAGGCCTCGGGGATCGCCGCGGCCCCGCACAGCGCACCGGCCAGGGCGCCCGCCACCGCCGCCGTGGTGTCGGCGTCGCGGCCCATGTTGACCGCGGTCAGCACCGAGGCGGAGAAGTCACCGCGGGCCGCCGCGAACGCGCCGAAGGCCAGCCCGACGGCCTCGGGCGCCAGATCCATCCAGGGATAGCCGCCGACCACGACGGCGGAGCGCACCGCGCGCTCGGTGCCGAGCTGGGTGATGCCCGGGTCGTACCGGGAGCGCTGGGCGGCGCCGACCGCCCGGCGCAGCGAGCGGGCGGTCCAGGAGTCCTCCGGTACGACGGACAGCGCGGCGGCGATCACCGCGTCGGTGTTGGGGGTCCCCCCTGGACCGATGGGGGTCCCCCCGGTCGAAGGTCCTTGGGGGAGGACGACCATGGCGGTGGCGACCCCGGCGGCCACCGCCCGGCCGCCGTAGATCCCCTCGCCCTCGTGGCTGACCGTGCCGTCGATGGCGACCAGCCGCGCGGCCTCGGCCGGCCGCCCGGCGGCGAACACCCCGAACGGGGCGGCGCGCATCGCCAGTCCGTCGCTCCAGGCGTGCCGGTGCTGGGCGGAGATCGGGGCGGCGAGGCCGCGGCGCAGGTTCTCCAGCGTCCCGCGCTCGCTGAAGCCCGCGCCGCGGAACGGCCCCTCGTCGCGGTCGGCGATCCACTGGTGCCAGGCGGCCTCGACCTGGGCGACGGTCAGCGCCGAACCGTGCGCGGCGAGCAGCAGCCCCGAGAAGATGGCGTACTCGGTGTCGTCGGTGCCGGCCGGGTCGTCCTCGACAAAGCCCTCGATCCGGCCCCAGCGGCGGCGGATCTGGGAGGGCTTCATGTTCTCCGCGGGGGCGCCGAGCGCATCACCGACGGCGAGTCCGAGCATGGCGCCGCGGGCCCGGTCGCGTACACGATCGCCCGCGCTGCCGGGCACCGCCGGATCCGAGGGCGTGGGGTGCGCTGCGCTCATGGTGCGTGCCGTTCTGTCGTACGGGCCGGAACGCCGCCCGGGACTGCGGGGCGCCGTCCGGCAGCGGACCGCTGCGCTGTATCCGTGCCACGCGGCGGCCCGGGTCTCCTGTCCCGGGCGGCAGGGTCACCCGGTCGACTCCCTCGATCGGCACCGGACCGCACCGCGAAGCGGGCCCCGAAATGCGCTGTGACCCGGATCTCATGACCCATCTCGCAGAAAAACCGCAGGTCAGCGCGGTAAGTTCGGCCTTCCTTGCTAGCGGCGGAGGGCGATTCGCGCATAGCTTCGAGGGGTTGGAGGGGGAAGTGCCGCCATCGGCCCACACCTCGCTGAAGGGAGTAGGTCCCGATATGTCCGTCATGGAGATCATGGACGCCGCGGCGCCGACGCATGTGGCCCACCGCGACAATCACACCCACCGCGATGTGAACGGTGGCTGGCTGCGCCCCGCCGTCTTCGGCGCGATGGACGGTCTGGTCTCGAACCTCGCCCTGATGACGGGTGTCGCGGGCGGCGCACTGTCGCAGCAGACGATCATCATCACCGGCCTCGCGGGCCTGGCCGCCGGTGCCTTCTCGATGGCCGCGGGGGAGTACACCTCGGTCGCCTCGCAGCGGGAGCTGGTGCAGGCCGAGCTGGACGTCGAGCGGGCCGAGCTGCGTAAGCACCCGAAGGACGAGCTGGAGGAGCTGGCGGCCCTCTATGTATCGCGCGGCGTCGAGCCGGCGCTCGCCCGGCAGGTCGCCGAACAGCTTTCCCGGGACCCCGAGCAGGCGCTGGAGATCCATGCCCGCGAGGAACTGGGCATCGACCCGTCGGACCTTCCTTCGCCCGCCGTTGCCGCCATTTCCTCCTTTGGATCGTTTGCGCTGGGCGCGCTGCTGCCTGTCCTTCCCTATCTGTTGGGGGCATCGGCGATCTGGCCGGCGGTGCTGCTCGCGCTGGTCGGTCTGTTTGCGTGCGGGGCTGTGGTGGCGCGGGTGACGGCCCGCTCCTGGTGGTTCAGCGGGCTGCGTCAGCTGGCCCTCGGCGGTGCGGCCGCGGGTGTGACGTACGCCCTGGGAGCACTGTTCGGAACCGTCGTAGGGTGATGTTGCATACGGGTGACTGCATAATTAACGCGTTACCCAGCGGTTTCGGTTCGTTGACGGCCGGGCATAAGGCCCAGGCGTCGCGGGCAATGTCGCTCGCCGAACGCCGCCTGTGGGACGGCTCCGTTTCCGTCCGCGTCCTTGACCCACCGCACATGCGGTGTCCGCATGTTGGAAGCCCCTTTTCGCTTTTCGAGAAGGCAGCCATCCTGTAACCTGCACGAAATTTCGCGGAGGGCCAACGTCGTCCCTCGGCAATGCCTATGCCACGACGACGTTGGGAGAGCCGATGCGTTCCGCGTCCACGCACTCCGCGACCACCAGCAGCGCCAGCGCCGCCGCATGGTCGCCCATGGACGGGCGCCCCGCCCAGCAGGGGATGTACGACCCGCGCAATGAGCACGACGCCTGTGGCGTCGGCTTTGTGGCCACCCTCACCGGCGAGGCCAGCCACGCACTGGTCGAGCAGGCGCTCACCGTCCTGACGAATCTGGAGCACCGCGGTGCCACCGGCTCGGAGCCCGACTCGGGCGACGGCGCCGGCATCCTGCTCCAGGTGCCGGACGCGTTTCTGCGTGAGAACGTCACGTTCGAGCTCCCCGAGGCCGGCGCCTACGCCGTCGGTATCGCCTTCCTCCCGTCCGATGCCCAGGATGCGGCCGAGGCCGTCTCACGCATCGAGACGATCGCCGGTGAGGAAGGCCTGGACGTCATCGGCTGGCGGGTCGTCCCCGTCGCCCCGCAGCTGCTCGGCAACGGCGCCCGCGCCACCATGCCGGCCTTCTCCCAGCTGTTCGTTTCAGACCAGCACAGCGTGGGGGACAACAAGAACACCGGCCTGGCGCTGGACCGCAAGGCCTTCGCGCTGCGCAAGCGCGCCGAGCGCGAGGCGGGCGTCTACTTCCCCTCACTGTCCGCGCGCACGATCGTCTACAAGGGCATGCTGACCACCGGCCAGCTGGAGCCCTTCTTCCCGGACCTCTCGGACCGCCGCTTCGCCACCGCCATCGCGCTGGTCCACTCGCGGTTCTCCACCAACACCTTCCCGAGCTGGCCGCTCGCCCACCCGTACCGCTTCGTCGCGCACAACGGCGAGATCAACACGGTCAAGGGCAACCGCAACTGGATGCAGGCCCGCGAGTCCCAGCTCGCCTCGAAGCTCTTCGGCAACGGGTCCGAGGAAGACCTCGCGCGGATCTTCCCGGTCTGCACCCCGGACGCCTCCGACTCCGCCTCCTTCGACGAGGTCCTGGAGCTGCTCCACCTCGGCGGCCGCTCGCTGCCGCACTCGGTGCTGATGATGGTCCCCGAGGCGTGGGAGAACTCCACCGCCATGGACCCGGCCCAGCGCGCCTTCTACCAGTACCACTCCACGATGATGGAGCCCTGGGACGGCCCGGCCTGTGTCACCTTCACCGACGGCACCCAGGTCGGCGCGGTCCTCGACCGCAACGGTCTGCGCCCCGGCCGCTACTGGGTCACCGACGACGGCCTGGTCGTGCTCTCCTCCGAGGTCGGCGTCCTGGACATCGACCCGGCCAAGGTCGTCCGCAAGGGCCGCCTCCAGCCCGGCAAGATGTTCCTCGTCGACACCGCCGAGCACCGCATCATCGAGGACGACGAGATCAAGGCCGAGCTCGCGGCCGAGAACCCCTACCAGGAGTGGCTGGACTCCGGTCTGATCGAGCTCGCGGACCTGCCCGAGCGTGAGCACATCGTGCACACCCACGCCTCGGTCACCCGCCGCCAGCAGACCTTCGGCTACACCGAGGAAGAGCTGCGCGTCATCCTCGCGCCGATGGCCAAGGCCGGCGCCGAGCCCATCGGCTCGATGGGCACCGACTCGCCGATCGCCGCGCTCTCCGAGCGCCCCCGGCTGCTCTTCGACTACTTCACCCAGCTCTTCGCGCAGGTCACCAACCCGCCGCTGGACGCCATCCGCGAGGAAATGGTCACCTCGCTGATCTCCTCCCTCGGCCCCCAGGGCAACCTCCTGGAGCCCACCGCGGCCTCCTGTCGCAGCGTGACCCTGCCCTTCCCGGTCATCGACAACGACGAGCTGGCCAAGCTCATCCACATCAACGCCGACGGCGACATGCCCGGCATGAAGGCCGTGACCCTCTCCGGCCTCTACCGGGTCTCCGGCGGCGGCGAGTCGCTGGCCGCCCGGATCGAGGAGATCTGCGCCGAGGCCGACGCCGCCATCGACGACGGCGCCCGGCTGATCGTGCTCTCCGACCGGCATTCCGACGCCGAGCACGCCCCGATCCCGTCGCTGCTGCTGACCTCCGCGGTCCACCACCACCTCATCGCCACCAAGGAGCGCACCCAGGTCGGTCTGCTCGTGGAGGCCGGCGATGTGCGCGAGGTGCACCATGTCGCGCTGCTCATCGGCTACGGCGCGGCCGCGGTCAACCCGTACCTGGCCATGGAGTCCGTCGAGGACCTGGTCCGCGCCGGCACCTTCCTGCCCGGCGTCGAGACCGAGACGGCCATCAAGAACCTGATCAAGGCGCTCGGCAAGGGCGTCCTGAAGGTCATGTCCAAGATGGGCATCTCGACCGTCGCCTCCTACCGGGGCGCGCAGGTCTTCGAGGCCGTCGGTCTCGACGAGGGGTTCGTCGCGAAGTACTTCCACGGCACCGCCACCAAGATCGGCGGCGCCGGTCTGGACGTCATCGCCAAGGAGGTCGCGGCGCGGCACGCCAAGGCCTACCCGGCCTCCGGCATCGCCGCCACGCACCGCGCGCTGGAGATCGGCGGCGAGTACCAGTGGCGCCGCGAGGGCGAGCCGCACCTCTTTGACCCGGACACCGTCTTCCGGCTCCAGCACTCCACCCGCACGCGCCGCTATGACATCTTCAAGAAGTACACCGAACGGGTGAATGAGCAGTCCCAGCGGCTGATGACGCTGCGCGGGCTGTTCGCCCTGAAGACAAATGAGAACGGCAAGAGTGACCGCGAGCCGATCTCGATCGACGAGGTCGAGCCGGTGTCCGAGATCGTCAAGCGCTTCTCCACCGGCGCCATGTCGTACGGATCCATTTCGCAGGAGGCGCACGAAACTCTCGCCATCGCCATGAACCAGCTGGGCGGCAAGTCCAACACCGGTGAGGGCGGCGAGGACCCCGACCGCCTCTACGACCCGGCGCGCCGCTCCTCCATCAAGCAGGTCGCCTCCGGCCGCTTCGGTGTGACCAGCGAGTACCTCGTCAACTCCGACGACATCCAGATCAAGATGGCGCAGGGCGCCAAGCCCGGCGAGGGCGGCCAGCTGCCCGGCCACAAGGTCTACCCCTGGGTCGCCAAGACCCGGCACTCCACCCCGGGCGTGGGCCTGATCTCCCCGCCGCCGCACCACGACATCTACTCCATCGAGGACCTGGCTCAGCTGATCCACGACCTCAAGAACGCCAACCCGGCGGCCCGCATCCACGTGAAGCTGGTCTCCGAGGTGGGCGTCGGCACCGTCGCCGCGGGCGTCTCCAAGGCGCACGCGGACGTGGTCCTGATCTCCGGCCACGACGGCGGTACGGGTGCCTCCCCGCTGACCTCCCTCAAGCACGCGGGCGGTCCCTGGGAGCTGGGCCTGGCCGAGACCCAGCAGACGCTGCTGCTCAACGGCCTGCGCGACCGTATCGTCGTGCAGACCGACGGCCAGCTCAAGACCGGCCGCGATGTCATCATCGCCGCCCTGCTGGGCGCCGAGGAGTACGGCTTCGCGACCGCCCCGCTGGTCGTCTCCGGCTGCGTCATGATGCGCGTCTGCCACCTGGACACCTGCCCGGTCGGCATCGCCACCCAGAACCCGACGCTGCGCGAGCGGTTCAACGGTAAGGCCGAGTACGTCGTCAACTTCTTCGAGTTCATCGCCGAAGAGGTCCGTGAGCTCCTCGCCGAGCTGGGCTTCCGCAGCCTCGAAGAGGCCGTCGGCCACGCCGAGCTGCTGGACACCGCCAAGGCCGTGAACCACTGGAAGGCGCAGGGCCTGGACCTGGCCCCGCTGCTGCACGTCCCCGAGCTGCCCGAGGGCGCGGTCCGCCACCAGATCACCGTCCAGGACCACGGTCTGGAGAAGGCGCTCGACAACGAGCTGATCAAGCTCGCCGCCGACGCGCTGTCCGCGGACACCCCCGAGGCCGCGCAGCCCGTCCGCGCGCAGGTCGCCGTGCGGAACATCAACCGCACGGTCGGCACCATGCTCGGCCACGAGGTGACGAAGAAGTTCGGTGGCGCGGGCCTGCCCGACGACACCATCGACATCACCTTCACCGGCTCGGCCGGCCAGTCCTTCGGCGCGTTCCTGCCGCGCGGCATCACGCTGCGCCTGGAGGGCGACGCCAACGACTACGTCGGCAAGGGCCTGTCGGGCGGCCGGATCGTGGTCCGCCCGGACCGCGGCGCCGACCACCTCGCCGAGTACTCCACCATCGCCGGCAACACCCTCGCCTACGGCGCCACCGGCGGCGAGCTGTTCCTGCGCGGCCGGGTCGGCGAACGCTTCTGCGTCCGTAACTCCGGTGCGACGGTCGTCTCCGAGGGCGTCGGCGACCACGGCTGCGAGTACATGACCGGCGGCCACGCCGTCATCCTG
This sequence comes from Streptomyces inhibens, assembly GCF_003389455.1. Lineage (GTDB taxonomy): Bacteria > Actinomycetota > Actinomycetes > Streptomycetales > Streptomycetaceae > Streptomyces > Streptomyces inhibens. Next base: position 9,674 of record NZ_QUAC01000112.1, read on the forward strand.
GGCGAGACCGGCCGCAACTTCGCGGCGGGCATGTCCGGCGGTATCGCCTACGTCATCGATCTCGACCCGGACATGGTCAACCGTGAGCTGGCCGACGCGGTCACCACTTTGGACGACACCGACAAGCGGTGGCTGCACGATGTCGTGCGCCGCCACCAGGAGGAGACCGGCTCCACCGTCGCCGCCAAGCTCCTCGCCGACTGGGACGCGGCCGCCGCGCGCTTCAGCAAGGTCGTCCCGGCCACCTACCAGGCAGTGCTCGCCGCCAAGGACGCCGCCGAGCGAGCCGGACTCTCCGAGTCCGAGACCCACGAGAAGATGATGGAGGCGGCGACCAATGGCTGACCCCAAGGGCTTCCTGACCCACGAGCGCGAGATCGCCAAGACCCGCCCCGTCGAGGAGCGCGTCAAGGACTGGAACGAGGTCTACCAGCCCGGCTCCCTGCTGCCGATCATCAGCAAGCAGGCGTCGCGCTGCATGGACTGCGGCATCCCGTTCTGTCACAACGGCTGCCCGCTCGGAAACCTCATCCCCGAGTGGAACGACTACGCCTACCGCGAGGACTGGACCGGGGCCAGCGAGCGGCTGCACGCGACCAACAACTTCCCGGAGTTCACCGGTCGCCTGTGCCCCGCCCCCTGTGAGGCCGCCTGTGTGCTGGGCATCAACCAGCCGCCGGTGACCATCAAGAACGTCGAGGTCTCCATCATCGACAAGGCGTGGGACAACGGCGATGTCACCCCGCAGCCGCCCGAGCGCCTCTCCGGCAAGACCGTCGCCGTCATCGGCTCCGGCCCGGCCGGGCTCGCCGCCGCCCAGCAGCTGACCCGGGCCGGCCACACCGTCGCCGTCTACGAGCGCGCGGACCGTATCGGTGGTCTCCTCCGTTACGGCATCCCCGAGTTCAAGATGGAAAAGCGCCACATCAACCGCCGTATCGAGCAGATGCGCGCGGAAGGCACCAAGTTCCGTACGGAGGTGGAGATCGGCCGCGACATCGACGCCAAGAAGCTGCGCAAGCGCTACGACGCCGTTGTCATCGCCGCCGGCGCCACCACCTCCCGCGATCTGCCGGTGCCCGGCCGTGAGCTGAACGGCATCCACTTCGCGATGGAGTTCCTGCCGCTCGCCAACAAGGTGCAGGAGGGCGACCTGACCGTCGCCCCGATCAGCGCCGAGGGCAAGCATGTCGTCGTCATCGGCGGCGGCGACACCGGCGCGGACTGCGTCGGCACCGCCCACCGTCAGGGCGCGGCCTCCGTCACCCAGCTGGAGATCATGCCCAGGCCGGGCGAGGAGCGGAACGCGGGCCAGCCCTGGCCGACCTTCCCGATGCTCTACAAGGTCACCTCCGCGCACGAGGAGGGCGGCGAGCGGGTCTACTCCGTCTCCACCACCCACTTCGAGGGCGACGAGGACGGCAACGTCCAGTTCCTGCACCTGATCGAGGTGGAGTTCAAGGACGGCAAGCTGGAGCAGAAGCCCGGCACCGAGCGGAAGATCCCGGCCCAGCTGGTCACCCTCGCGATGGGCTTCACCGGCACCGACCAGGAGAACGGCCTGGTCGAGCAGTTCGGCCTGGAGCTCGACGAGCGCGGCAATGTCGCCCGCGACGCGGACTTCGCCACCAACGTCCCCGGCGTGTACGTCGCCGGTGACGCCGGCCGCGGCCAGTCGCTGATCGTGTGGGCCATCGCCGAGGGCCGCTCCGCCGCCCGCGGCGTGGACCGCTTCCTGACCGGAGTCAGCGCCCTGCCGGCTCCCATCAAGCCGACGGATCGCGCACTGACCGTGTGAGTCCCCGTCCCTGAATGTCCCGTACAACGTCGTACGGAACAACCGCGGCGCCTGTCCCCTCCCCCCGACCGGAGGGCAGGCGCCGCGGGCTTTTGCCGCGGGGCCCGGCTCCTAGGAGCCGCTGCGTTCCGCGGGGAAGCGCCGCCCCAACTGCCGGGCCATCTCCCGCGCGGGCGCCGGCACGGCCTGCTGCGGTGGTGCGGCCGACGGCCGGAAGTCGTGCACCGGCGGATGCCATGCCCCCAGATCGATACGGCGGTCCCCCAGATCGATCCGGCGGTCGCTCAGCGGCAGCACCCATCGCGGGTCGGCATGCACCCGCAGCACCTGTGCCTCGATCTGCGTCCACGCCCCGTCGGTCACCGTGCGCTCACCGACCCGCCGCGCCTCCAACTGCACCGGGCAGTGCACCAGTCGGGGCGGCCGTACCAACTCGGACGGCTCCGTCCACGGTGCGTCCTGCGCGGACGGCATGGCGCCCGCGCCTTCGTCGGTCCCCGTACCGTCCGGCGGCAGATTGAACACCACGTCCGGGCGTACCGCGAGATTCTGCGCGGTACGGCCACGGGCCGGCAGCCAGACGCTCACCACCGGGCCGAGCTCCCACCGGATCCGCAGCTCGACCAGCACGAAGGTCCCGTCGTCGTTCTCCGTGGACAGCAGCGCCGGGGTGACCGAACTGCTTTTCTCCAGCGCGCCTTTCATGCCTCAGAGGATAGAAGCCAGATGATTCGGTGCTCACCGAAATGTTATCTGCAGTTACTCTCTGCGCATGAACCGATGGGACGCCGATAATGAAAGCGTCGCGGAAACCCCCGATCTGGCCGCCCTCGCGGCGCTGCTCGCGGACCGCACCCGCGCCGCCATCTGCATGGCCCTGCTCGACGGCGGCGCCTGGACCGCCGGCGAACTCGCCGAATACGCCGCGGTGGCGCCCTCCACCACCACCGAGCACCTCAACCTCCTGGTCTCCGGCGGCCTGCTCGCCGAGGAACGCCAGGGGCGGCGGCGCTACGTACGGCTGGCCGGGCCGGACACCGCGGAAACCCTGGAGAACCTCGCCGGCCTGGCCCCCTACCGCCAGGTCCCGATCCGCTCGCTGGCCGAGGCCAACCAGCGCAGAGCCCTGCACCACGCCAGAACCTGCTACGACCACATCGCCGGCGCACTCGGCGTGGCCATCTTGGCGGCGATGACCGAACGCGGCCTGCTGGCACGGGACTACGGTCTGGTGCTGACCGGTGCCGGTGCCCAGTGGCTGACCGCCCTCGGTGTCCCCGACGCCGGTCCGTCGGCCGCCCACCGGGCCCATGTCCGCACCTGCCTCGACTGGACGGTGCGCCGTCAGCACCTCTCCGGCGCGGTCGGCGCCGCCCTCTACCGGCACGCCCTGGACCGCGGCTGGATCGTCAAGGCCCACGCCACCCGGATCCTCACCCTCACCGAGACCGGCCGGGCGGCCTTCCGCGCCCAGCTCGCGCTGCCCGACGCGGCGCTCTTCCCGTCCCTGACGTTCTCACCGCCCCGCGGATGACCACCCCGCGGCCCCCTCAGTCCTCTCCGACATGGCCGATCCGGTCGTCGCCGAGCTTGCGCTGGGTGTCCTGGAGCAGGATCCGCAGCAGACCGGCCAGCTGTTCCTGCTGCCCGGGGGAGAGGCCGTCGATCAACTCGGCCTCGCGGCGCAGCACTTGGTCGACGGTGGCCTCGACCAGCTCATGGCCCGCCGGTGTCAGCTCGACCAGCACCGTACGCGGACGGCCCTCGCCGGGCCGCCGGGTCACCAGCCCCTCGCGCTCGGCGCGCGCCACCCGCTGGGAGACCGCCCCCGCGGTGACCAGGGAGCGATGGCTGAGCTCACGGGTGGTCAGGGTGTACGGCTCGCCGCTGCGGCGCAGCACGCTGAGCAGATCGAGGGTGGCCGGGTCCACCCCGGCGCGGGCCAGCACCCGGCGCCGGTCGTCGCCCAGGAGCTTGGCCAGCCGCCAGATCGGCGTCACGATTCCGATCGAGGAGACCGGAGTGCCCGGGCGTTCGCGCTCCCAGGCGGCGGCGATCTCCTCGACGGGGTACGCGGGGGCACGGTCCATCGGGTAGCCGTAGCCGTCCTTCGCCTCGTTCTCTCTTGCCACGGGCTCTCCCGGTGATGTTATGTTCAGCTCTAAATTTAGAGCTGAACGTGACGGACGGAGCTCAGCATATGTCACGCACCATCCTGGTCACCGGCGGCGGATCCGGCATCGGACGCGCCGTGGCCCACCACTTCGCCGCCCAGGGCGACGAAGTCGTCGTCACCGGCCGGCGCACCGGCCCCCTCAAGGAGACGGCAGCCGGCCACGACACCCTCCGCCCGCTGGTCTGCGACCACACCGATCCGGCCGCGCTCACCGAGCTGCTCGCCGAACTCCCCGGACGGATCGACGTCCTGGTCAACAACGCCGGCGGCAACACCGACTTCGACGCGGACGGCACCACCGACCTGGCGGCCTACGCCCGGGACTTCCGCGCCAACCTCGACGCCAACCTGCTCAGCGCCGCGCTGACCACCAAGGCGCTGGAGGACCGGCTGGCGGCCGGCGGCGCGGTCGTCCACATCGGGTCGATCGCCGCCGACCAGGGAGCCGGCTCCTACGGCGCGGCCAAGGCCGGCCTCGCCTCCTGGAACGTCGATCTCTCACGGGCGCTCGGCCCCCGCGACATCACCGCCAACGTCGTCTCGCCCGGCTATATCGCCGGCACCGAGTTCTTCCGCGACCGGCTCACCGACGAGCGCCGCGACCACCTGGTGGCCGCCTCGGCGGTGCGCCGCGCGGGCTCCCTGGACGACATCACGGGAACGGTCGCCTTCCTGGCCTCACCCGCGGCCCGGCACATCACCGGCCAGGTGCTGAACGTCAACGGCGGCACCCGCACCACCCGTTGACGCCCGCCCGGTCGCAGCACACCAGGACACGCCCTACGCCTCGTCGCCCTCCGCGAGGCGAGCCGGGAAACCGCCGGTCGCGACCGGGCCCCAGCGCACCGGTGTCACCCGGATCAGCGACTTGCCCTGCGTGGGGGTACCTCCCGCGCCCTTAAGGCGTGGGGGAGCATCGCCTCCCGGTACTCGTCCCAGTCCGGGTGCTCGCCGGCGATGTTGCGGTAGTACTCGACCAGCGGCTCGACCGAATCCGGGGCGTCGATGACCTCGGCCTCGCCGTCGATCTGCACCCACGGGCCGTTCCACTCGTCGGACAGCACAATGACACTGACCGACGAGACCCGACGGGCGTTACGGACCTTGGCGCGCTCCGGATACGTCGACATCACCAGCCGCCCGGAGTCGTCCACCCCACAAGTCAGCGGCGAGCCCTGCGGAGTGCCGTCGGAGCGGCGGGTGAGCAGGATCGCACGGTGACGGGGGCGGACGAACTCCAGCAGCTCGGGCAGCTCGACACGGGTGTTGGTGGCGATGGAAGGGCTCATACGGCCGAGCCTAGGCACTCCGGCGCCCACCGCGGAACGAACACGCCCGCAGGTCGCGGCCGCCGGCCGTCCGCCCACAGCTCACCCCTTGAGAAGCTGCTTGCCGGTCGCCGCGTCCACGACCTTGCGGCCGGCCAGCGCACTCTTGAGCCGCACCGTCACCTTGTCGGTGGCCAGGTTCTCGGTGCACATCCCCTTGGCGCTCTTCTTCTTGCCCCAGCCGGTGACCACCACCAGGCCCTTCGACTCATGGCTGCGCGCGCCGAAGCGGCTATCGCAGGCGCTGTGCCCGACGGTCACCGTGATCTCCCGTACGTCCGTGCTCTTGGGGCGCTCCACACCGACCAACGGCAACAGCGCCTCCTGCCGCCCCGCGATCGGGGAGACCTTCGGCCAGCTGTGCACGATCTGGTCCGCCCGCCGCTCGAACGCGTCCTGCTTCTTCGGCGGCGGCGCGGTGCCCACGGTCTGCTGCTTCTGTCCGCAGCCGGACAGTGCGACGACGCCGGATGCCGCCAGCGCGAGCGCGGCGGCGAGCGTACGGGTGCGGGAGAGGTGGGATCCTCGCATGACATGCCTCCTTGGTTCAGCGCTGTGACGTACCGAAGGCAAGACAGGTTCCGGCCTCTTTCGCCGTACGCTCAATCCGCCCACGGCGCAAAGCCGGTGGCAGCGCCCCGCCCACCGGTTAGCGTCCGACCCATGGACACACTCACCGAAATCGCCTCCGCCGTCTGGCAACTCCCCTTCCCCGTAGGGCACGTGTACATCGTGGCCCTTCCCGACGACGGGTACGCCGTGGTCGACACCGGCATCCCCGGCTCGGCTCCCGCCATCCTCGACGCACTCGCCCGGCTCGGCGGCCGCCCGGACCAGCTGCGGCAGATCGTGCTCACCCACTCCCACATCGACCACATGGGCTCCGCCGCCGACCTGGTCGCCGCCACCGGCGCCCGCGTACTGGCCGGCGCACCGGACGCCCCGTACATCCGCGGCACCGCCCCCGAACCCGCGCCGGCGTTCACCGCGGCCGAACAGACGCTGTTCGAAGGGATCATGGCGAACTTCGCGGCCGCCGGGGTCCCGCCGCTGCGCCATGTCGAGGTCGATGTCGCCCTCCAGGAGGGAGACACCCTCGACGACTGGCCGGAGCCGGTACGGGTACTGCACGTCCCCGGCCACACACCGGGCGGAATCGCGCTGCACCTCCCCGAGAGCCGTCTGCTGTTCCCCGGCGACATCATCGGCACCGGCCCCGGCGGCACCCCTGCGGTCCTCGGGCCGGGCAACGTCGACCGCGAGACGGCCATCGCCTCCTTCCGGCGGCTCGCCGCCCTCGACGACGTCGACACCGTCTGCGTACCCCACGGCGACCCGATCCGCGGCGGCGCCCGCGCCGTTCTGGCCGCGGCCACGCCGGAGAAGGACTGGCTGTAACGACGGAAACGGCCGGCGAGGTGTGCCGCGGTGCGCGCGAGCGGGACGGGGTGCCGGGTCAGCCGGAATCGCGCGCCTCGACATGGAAGGTGCCCAGCCGGTGGGTGGTGGGCGCGGCGGCGGGGTCGCGGATCAGGGCGGCGACCCATGCGGCGACCCGCTCCGGCGGGGTGATCTCGGCGCGGACGCTGGTCAGGCGGGGGCGCAGCAGCCGGGCCAGCAGCAGATCGTCCGCGCCGACCACCGCGATACGGCCGCCGGCGCCGGTGCCGATGGTGTGGCCGGCGTCCTGCAAGGCGCGCATCAGCAGCATCGCGTACTCGTCGTTGTAGGCGAACACCGCGTCCAGGCCCCGTTCCTGCCAGGCGGCGGCGAGCCGTGCCGCGGACTCCTCGGTGAGGGCGAGGTCGAGCGGGTGCACCTCGGCGTCGGGGTGGGTGGCGGCCGCGGCCCGTACGCCCGCGAGCCGGGACTCGGCGAAGGCGGCCAGGCCCGGCTCGGCGGGCCGGACCACCCCGATCCGGCGGCGGCCGCGGGCCAGCAGATGCTCACCGGCCCGCAGTCCGGCCTCGCGCTGGTCGAGGAGGAGGGTGTGGGCGCCGGGGGGCGCCGACGGGCCGTGGGTGAGGACCGCGGCGGTGCCGGAGCGGTGCAGCAGCTCGACCGCGGGCGCGTCCAACGGCGGGCCGTGCAGGGTGAGCACGGCGGCCGGCCGTAGTTCGGCCCAGGCGCGGGCGGCCGCCGTCGGGGAGGCGGCGGGCGCGCCGTGCAGTACGCCCGTGTAGCCGAGGTGGTGCAGCGCGGTCTGGAATCCGGCCAGGAACCGGGCGAAGAGGGGGCCGAAGGCCACGGCCGTGTCGGCGGGGGCGGCCAGCAGAACGATGCTGCCCCGGCCGGCGCGCAGGCTGCGGGCGGCGGCGTGCGGTACGTATCCCAGCTCCTCGGCGGCGGCCCGGACCCTGGCCTGGGTGCGCTCGCCGACGCGCCCGGCGGCCTGCCCGTTCAGTACGTAGGAGACCGTCGCGCGCGATACCCCGGCGCGGCGGGCAACGGCCGTGCTGGTCGGGGGCGTTGGGGTGGCCCGGGGGCCCGCTGGGTCAGTCATGCTGCTGGGCATCCTCGCACAGGGTTTTTGCCCGGCGTGGCCGGGGCGGGGCACCTCTCCGGAGTCTGCTTACACGTGTAATCTCGGCCGGGTGCGGTCCCGGCCCGGGAGCCGGGTCCGGGGACACCGTGAGCCGGAGAGCGGACGGACCGAGGAGAGAACGGGCATGCAGCTGCACACCCATGAATGGGGCGCCGGCGGGCGGACCGCGGTGCTGGTCCACGGAATGATGTCCGACCACCGCACCTGGCACCGGGTCGGCCCGGCGCTCGCCGAGCGGGGCTATCGCGTCATCGCCGTCGATCTGCGCGGCCACGGCCGCAGTCCGCGCGGCGACTACGGCGCCGAACTGTTCGCCGAGGACCTCGTGGAGACCCTGCCCGCCGCCCCCGAGGTCGCCATCGGGCATTCACTGGGCGGTCTGGCGCTGTCCCTGGCGGTGGAGCGACTGCAGCCGCGGCGGGCGGTCTACAGCGATCCGGCATGGTCGCTCGGCCGGGTCGAACAGCCCGTGGACCCGGCCGTGTTCATCGCGTTCAAGAATGCCGACCGGACGATGGTGCGGAGCTTCAATCCGCGCTGGGACGCCGCCGATGTGGACATCGAGCTGGCCACGCTCGCCGACTGGGACACCGGCACCGCCCTCGCGCTGTCCGCCGAGCGTCTTCAGGACCGTACGCCCGAGAAGCCGGTCGTCCCCTCGCTGGTGCAGATCGCGGGGGAGGGGTTCCTCTTCTCCGGCCACGAGGCGGCCGAGCTGACGACCCGTGGCTTCGAGGTCCGTACGGTGCACGGCGCCGGGCACACCATCCACCGCGACGACCTCGACGGCTTCCTGGAGGGCCTGGACGGCTGGGTCTAGGCCGGCCGCCGCAACGGAGAACGCCGTTCCCGGGCGTGGGCGGCCGCCCCTTCGCCGCAGCCGGCTCCCTGTCAGGTATCGCAGTCCAGCAGCGTCTTGCACAGCCCGCAGCGCGCCTGGAGCCGGCCGCGCACCGGCACCCGGATCCGCTGATGGCAGGCGGGGCAGGGGAACGACACCCGTAGCGGCGACGGGCCCTCGAAGACATAGCCGTCGCCGGGGCCGGCCGGCCGCTGGGCGCGCCGGGGATCCTGCGCCGCCCGGCGGTCCTTGGCGTAACGGAGCCGGGCGGCCCAGCCCGC
>NZ_QUAC01000104.1 GCF_003389455.1 Streptomyces inhibens
CGGCCCGCCCGCGCAGCCGGGACCGCACGGCGCGACGGCGGAGCCCGGCCGCCGCGGCCGCCACGCGAAGCGCTGACGACCCGCCTGCGGCAGCCGTCCGCCGTAGGCGACACGGCGTCGCAGCCGGCAACGTAGGGCCCCAAGCAAGCACAGCGCAGCGCCATCAGGCATCGTGTCCTTGACATCCGGCAGGAGGCTTACAAGGAGCGAAGATCCGTGGCGTCGGACCCACAGCGCGGCCAGCGCGGCACCAACGGCACGCATGGCAGTAGCGGCAGCAGCGGCAGTAGCGGCAGTAGCGGAGCCTCGGACCAGACCGGTCCCCCCGAGGAGCGCAAGCCGCAGCCGGACGAGGCACACAGCGCATTCACCCCGCCGCTGGGCGTGCCCTATCCGCCGCTCCCCGAGGACGAGCACCCCACCTCCGAGTTCGCGCTGCCCGCGGGCCTGCGCCCGGAGGCGCCGAGCGAGCAGGAGGGCTCGGCGTTCGCGCCGCCCGGCGGCACCACCGGCCAGACCCCGCTGCCGGCCGGCGCCACCGCCATGAGCCTCGCCTTCACCCCGCCGCACGGCATCCCCGCCGTCCGCCTGACCAAGGAAGCCCCCTGGCAGGACCGGATGCGGACGATGCTCCGGATGCCGGTGGGGGAGCGGCCGGTCCCCGAGCGCTTCGAGCGCCATGACGAGGAGGCCGGCCCGGCCGTACCCCGCGTACTCGACCTGACGCTGCGTATCGGCGAGATCCTGCTGGCCGGCGGTGAGGGGGCGGAGGACGTCGAGGCCGCGATGTTCGGTGTCGCGTACGCCTACGGGCTGGAGCGCGTCGAGCCGACCGTCACCTTCACGCTGCTGTCGATCTCGTACCAGCCCTCGCTGGTCGACGACCCGGTGACGGCGAGCAGGACGGTACGGCGCCGCGGTGTCGACTACAACCGGCTGTCCGCGGTCTTCCGGCTCGTCGACGAGATCACCTCCGAGGGCATCACCCTCGAAGAGGCCTACCGCGGCCTCGCCGAGATCCGCCGGAACCGCCACCCGTATCCGAGCTGGGCGCTGACGGTGGCCTCCGGGCTGCTGTCCGGCGCCGCGTCGATGCTGGTCGGCGGCGGGATGCTGGTGTTCCTCGCGGCCGCGGTGGGCTCGATGCTCGGTGACCGGCTGGCCTGGCTCGCGTCCGGGCGCGGGCTGCCGGAGTTCTACCAGTTCGTGGTCGCGGCGATGCCGCCCGCCGCGGTGGGCGTCGCCTTCGGCCTGGCGCACGCCAATGTGCAGGCCTCCGCGGTGATCACCGGTGGGCTGTTCGCGCTGATCCCGGGGCGGGCGCTGGTCGCCGGCGTGCACGACGGGCTGACCGGCTACTACATCACCGCCGCCGCCCGTCTGCTGGAGGTCGGCTACCTCATCGTCGGCATCGTCGTCGGCGTGCTCACCGTGCTCTACATCGGCCTTCAGCTGAACCCCGGCCTCAAGCGGCTCAACCCGGAGGAGGCGTTCCGGCTCTACAACGAGCCGCTGGTGCAGACCGTCGCGGCGATGCTGCTGGCGCTGGCGTTCTGCGTACTGCTCCAGCAGGAACGTCACACCGTGGCATTCGCAACGATCAACGGCGGTGTCGCCTGGGCCGTGTACGGGGCGCTCGCCGTGACCGCCGGTGTCAACCCGGTGCCCGCCACCGCCATCGCCGCCGGCCTGGTCGGCCTCTTCGGCCAGCTGCTCTCCCGCTACCGCTACGCGTCCGCGCTGCCGTACGTCACCGCGGCCATCGGCCCGCTGCTGCCCGGTAGCGCCACCTACTTCGGCCTGCTGAACTTCGCCCAGGGCAGCATGCAGCAGGGCCTCGCATCCCTGATCCAGGCGGTCTCGCTGGCGCTGGCCATCGCCGTCGGGGTCAACCTCGGCGCCGAGGTCGCCCGGCTGTTCCTGCGCGCGCCCGGCCTGCTGGAGGCCGGCGCCGGCCGCCGCGCCGCCAAGCGCACCCGCGGCTTCTAAGGGACAGCCCTTGGTGCTACAGCCGGTGGTTCACGTGCCGTGACGGCGGTTGGCGTGTGCTCCGTTCGTCTTTGGTGCAATTCGCGCCTGTCTGTGAATGGCGAGCGGGTGGCATGTCCATGGACTTTCCTGTACCGACCCAGGTCAGTGCCTACGCAAACAGTCACTTGGGGACGGTCACTCCCGGGGCGGTCACTGCGTGGCAGGGAGTCCCGGTACTGAGGAGTGCAAAGGCTTTCCATACTGCTGTTAGCCCGTCGAGCACGGATGTGCAGATGCAGGTGGCACTTCAGCAGGAAATTGGTCATTCTGCATCTCAGGAGTCGTGTATCAGAGTTTCCGCCACTACAGTCCGTTCGCTTCCTGCCGGCTGTTCCGTAGCGGAAGCTTCGCCAGTTCCTCAAGAGTTCCTCAAGGCGCTGTAACAGCGAGACGTGCTCCGGTCCTCCTCAGCCATGGAGCAACCGTGGTGTCCCCCTCGGGGAACGCGTCAAGTAAACAACGGAGTCATTAACTTACGCCGGTCGCGTACGGCTTCCATTCCTCCGAACGGTGTGCGCCGGCGGGTCAACTAACTCATAACTTTATGCCATGCGGCGTGTTAGCTTCGAACATCTTGTCGACGGGGGTTGTGGGGCAAGGCTGCCCTGCTGGCGCGCACATTCGCCGTGACCGTCGTCAAAGCGGGGGGAGCGCGCATGGCGAGTCACGTGAAAAATGCGAGCCCGAGAGGCGGGGCCACAAGAGGCGCCGGGTCGGTCGCGAGTGTCGCCAGACAGCACACCGGGCTGCTGCTCACAGGCGTGATGCTCGGTCTGCTGGGGGTAGGCGCCTCGCTCGCCCAGCCCTGGGCCATCGGCAAACTGATCGAGGCGGCGGGCGGGGGCGCCTCGATGATCCGCCCCATCGCGCAGCTCGTCGGCCTCTTCTGCGCGGGTGCTCTCTTCTCTTCGCTTCAGGCGTACGTCATCGGGCGGGCCGGGGAGAATATCGTCTATGACGTCCGTCATATCTTGACCGGACGGCTTCTGCGCGCCGACCTCACCGCGTTCGGAAAAAGGCCCCAGGGCGATATTTTCACCCGCACGGTCACCGATACCGCACTGGTGAAGATTGCGCTCTCGCAGAGCCTCGCCCAGTTGATCATCAGCGGCGCCACGGTAATAGGCGGCGTCGTGCTGATGTTCATCCTCGACCTGTGGCTGATGGTCATCACCATCAGCTGCCTGGGAGTCGCCAGCATCACCTCCATTGCGCTCGCTCGTAAGCTGCGCAAGGTCGCTCTGGAGAACCAGGATGACACCGGCGAATTCGCCAGTGACGTACAGCGCGTGCTCTCCGCGCTACCCACGGTAAAGGCATCCCGCGCCGAGCCGCGTGAGGCCGCCCGCATCGGCAAGCTGGCCGACAAGGCACGGCGTTCGGGCATCCGGGTCAACGCCTACAACGCACTGCTGATGCCTTCCATGAACGTCGGCACGCAGGGCGCGCTGGCCGTCGTCGTGGGCGTCGGAATGTCCTGGGTGGCCCGCGGCGAGATGGACATGGCCAGCCTGACCACGTTCATCATGTATCTGTTCCAACTGGTGTCGCCGCTGGTGATGTTCTTCATGGGGGTGGGCCAGTTCGTCCAGGGCCGAGCCGCCGTCCAGAGGGTGGACGAGCTCGCCCGCCTGCCCCAGGAAGGCAACGAGTCGGCGGATGCAGCGGGCCCCGTGCCCCTCGGGCCGCTGGCCCCGCACCGGCCGGCGGTCGAATTCCACGACGTACGCTTCGCTTACCGGCGCGGGAAGCAAGAGGAGAAGTCGCAGGTTCTCCACGGCGTCTCGTTCAGCGTGCCGGCGCGCGGGCTGACGGCGGTGGTCGGGCCTTCTGGCGCGGGCAAGACCACCATGTTCCAGCTGATCGAACGCTTCTACGCGGCGGACGGCGGCCGCGTTCAGCTCGGTGGGCAGAACATCGAGGCGCTGCCACTCGACACGGTCCGCGGGCTGGTCGGCTATGTCCAGCAGGACAGCGCGGCCATGCGCGGCACCGTCCGGGAGAATCTGACCTACGCCAATCCACACGCCGGTGAGGACGCCATCCAGGAGGCGGTGGAGATGGCCGGTCTCACATCGGTGATCGCCAATCTCCCTCAAGGCCTCGACACCGAACTCGGCGACCAGGGCAGCGGGTTGTCCGGCGGTCAGCGCCAACGCCTGTGCATCGCCCGCACGTTGCTGCAGAAGCCCGCGGTCATGCTGCTGGACGAGGCCACCTCCAACCTGGACTCCGACTCGGAGCGGGACTTCCGCGACGTGTTGCGCCGAGTCTCCCGGCAGTGCGCGGTCATCGCCATCGCCCACCGGATCTCCACGGTGATCGACGCCGACAAGATCGTGGTGATGGAGGGAGGCAGAGTCCGGGCCACCGGCGTGCACCGGGACCTGATGGAGCACGACGAGCTCTACCGGCGGCTGGCCGGCTCGCAACTGCACGCCGAGCCCGGCGTCATCGCCCCGGCGACCGGCCCGGTGCGGGTGGAACCGTGGGCGCCTCCGCCCTCCTTCGCGTTCGGCTGGCCTCCGTATGTCGGCCTCACCGAGCAGACGTTGCAGCTTCGGCCCATCAGGAGTGAGGAGCGGTGGTGAGTACCTCCGACGTCGCCATCGTGGGCACCGGCCCCAACGGCCTCGCGGCCGGCGTGGTCCTGGCCCGTGCGGGCCTGCGAGTGGAGCTCTACGAGGCAGCCGAGACCATTGGGGGTGGGCTGCGTACCGCCCCTCTCTTCGACACCGGCGTCGTGCACGACATCTGCTCCGCCGTCCATCCCATGGCCGCCGCTTCTCCGTTCTTCCGTGCGTTCGGCCTGGCGGACCGCGGGGTCGAGCTCCTGCATCCCGAGATCAGCTACGCCCATCCGCTGGACGGGGGCCGGGCCGCCCTGGCCTTCCGCTCACTGGCGGAGACCTGCGCGCACCTGGGCCCCGACGGTCCGCGCTGGTGGCGACTGATGAGCCCGCTGCTCCAGCACAGCGAAGGCGTCGTCGACCTGGTCCTTTCCGGACAGCGCAGCCTTCCGCGAGACCCTGCGGTTGCCCTGCTGCTCGCACGTCGGGTGGCGGTCCACGGCAGCGGGCTCGGTCCGGCACGCTTCCGCGGTGAGGAGGCGGCCGCCCTGCTCACCGGCGTCGCCGCCCACGCGGTCGGCAAGCTGCCGAGCCTCGCGTCCGGCGCGGTGGCCATGCTGCTCGGCCACCTGGCGCACGGGACGGGGTGGCCGCTGCCGCGTGGCGGCAGTGGCCGTATCGCGGCGGCGATGGCCGAGGACATCACCGCGCACGGCGGCGTCTTCCACACCGGGTGCCCCGTGGAGGACCTGGCCGAACTGCACGGCGCACGCGCGGTGTTGCTCGATACCAGTCCCAAGGGCTTCCTGGCCCTCGCCGGCGACCGGCTGCCCCGCACCTACGCGCGCGGTCTGGAGCGCTTCCGTTACGGTCCGGGCGCCGCCAAGGTGGACTTCCTGGTCTCCGAGCCGATCCCCTGGTCCGACCCGGCTGTGGGCCGCGCCGGAACGGTGCATCTGGGCGGCACACATGCCGAGATGGTCCGGCAGGAGACGGCGAACGCACGCGGAGTACGCACCAGGGAGCCCTTCGTCCTCGTTGTGGACCCGGCGGTGACGGATCCAGGGCGAGGGCTGCCGGGGAAGCGCCCCGTGTGGGCGTACGCACACGTGCCGAACGGGGATCCCACCGACCCCTACGAACTGGTTCGTGCCCGCATCGAGCGATACGCCCCGGGCTTCGGGGACACGATCATCGCTCACCGCTCCATAGCGGCCGCCTCGTACGAGACCTATAACCCCAACTATGTGGGCGGCGACATCGGGTCCGGTGCGATGACGCTGTATCAGAGCGTCGCGCGGCCCGTCCCCCGCCTCGACCCGTACCGCACGCCGTTGCCCGGTGTGTTCCTGTGCTCCTCGGCCACCCCTCCGGGGCCCAGTGTGCACGGCATGTCCGGCTATTTGGCGGCTCTCTCCGCACTCCGGCATTGTTTTGGTATACGCAGCGTGCCCAGCCTGACACCCAAGTGAGTGTCCTGACGAATTCGGACATCCTCGCTCGCGGCATGCTTGTCTGTTGCTCCGTCAACTGCCAGTAAAAGACGCGCGTTGAGCCAGATGTCGATTGCCAGCCAAGAGATTGGCCTGATAGTGTGGTAAGTCAAGTTACCTTCCCCCACAGTTACTTGACGCATCGCCACTGGACCTAGAGGAACTGCTGGTCTGACCAACCATGCAGACGGCTGCGGTTCTGCCATTCAGCCGCCTTTGTTGGTGCATCACGTGTTGCCTCGCTCCGGCTCTCGTCTTCATGACGTTCCCATAGGCATTGATTGTGGGGGTAAAGAAAGGGAGATCGGTGACAAACGGGGTTGAAGACATTGGCTATGGAAGGCAGTTCGAGGGCTGGTACGACCGGCTGATCCCGGACGACAGGATTACCGCTGAGGCGGTAAAGGGGCTGTTGGCCCTCCACCCCGCGCCCGAGGCGGGGGCCATTGAATTCGGTGTCGGTACGGGACGGATTGCCCTCCCGCTCTCCGAGAGCATCGGTCAGGTGACCGGTGTGGACTCCGCACCGGAGATGCTGGACGCGCTGCGCGTCAAGCTGAAGGACGGCGGAGACGTCACCGCGGTGCACGGGGACATTCGCAACTACACATCAGAATCCCGTTACGGGCTGGTGTACTGCGTGTGCGCGACCTTGTCGGTCCTCACCACTCCCGAGGACCAGCAGAAGGCCGTTCAGCGAGCGGCCGACCTCCTCGTCCCCGGCGGCAGGCTGGTGATCGAGACGCACAACAAGCCGCCGATCCTCGAACTTCACGAGGGGCGGGTGCGCACTACCTACTTCGTCCCCTACCCGGAGCCCGGGACCGGCGTGCAGACCCATTCCACGCTGCTCGACGGCGACCTGTGGCACTGCTCGCACATCCTGTACCAGGCCGACGGCACCACCAGGGTGGGTTCCGAGCTCACCCGGCTGACCACTCCGGAGGACGTCGACGGCTATGCCCGCGCGGCCGGGCTGGAGCCCGAAGCCCATATGGCGCGATGGGACGGCAGCCCGTACAGCGAGCGGGCCCCCATGTTCATCTGTTGCTACGTCAAGCCCTGAGGGCAGCCCGCAGAAACAGGGATGACAGAAGAGGTGTTGCACGTGGGACGTCCTCCGATATTGCCGACAGACAAGAAATTCGCTCTTGTACTCAGAGTGGTGACCGGTGAACTGACCGCAGCGGAAGCCGCGCGGGAGGCCGGAGTCTCCGAGCAGTCCGTATCAAACTGGCGTAGACAGTTTATTGAGGGAGGCCGTAATGGCCTGGCTGGTGAGGGCGGCAGGAACTCCGAGAACGCATCCCGGATAGCCGAACTGATCAAAGAAAACGCCACACTGAAGGCCACGATAGGCGAGCTGTACATAGAACTCCGGAAGCACACCCGGAGCGCAGTCGGCCGCATTCCGCAGCCTCGGGGGAATACCCGCCCGGTCCGGAGAGTCAACTAACTCATTACTTTATCCCGGCACCGCGTGTTAGGTTTCCGGGTAACAGCCACTTCGAATTACGGGGGAGGGAATGTGGCGTCTTTGGAGCGTCAGTTTGCCGTAGGCGTTGCGGGACTGGCCGGCGCAAGCCTTCTGACCGGTGCAGTAATCCGAAACGCGGGTAAGCGCGAACGTGAGCGCCGCTACCTGATGCACGAGAGGCCGGATGGCAGCCTCATAGAGGTTGACGTCCATATTCCTCCTCAGGCCCGGCGCGTCGTCCTGCTCGACAATGGGCTGGGTACGCCCCACGAATACTGGGACTGGGTTTGCGGCGCACTTCCCGCAGACATGGGGTATGTGCGGTTCAACCGTCCCGGCTACGGTCTCAGCACGCCGGCCACTCAATACGGTCTGGAGCGGCACTTCGCGCTGCTGCAGGAGTTGCGCGAAACGTACATCTCCAACCTCCCGGTTGTGCTGGCAGGTCACTCCGTGGGTGGATACCTCGTCGCGGCCTACGCGTCGCTCCATCCGGACGCGGTGAAGGATGTGGCCGCGGTGGTCATGATCGACGCCACTGAAGTGATCAACCTGCGCAGGTCCCGCCGCACCGACGCCGACCGATGGGCCTATCAGTCGCTGCTGATGGAGCAGGTGTATGCATGGGCGGGCCTGTCGGCCTTCCGTCCGGCGCTGAACGTGAACCAGCAATACCGCCCGGAAATCAACCAGAGTTACACAGCGTTCCTGGCGCGCCCCCGTGCATGGGCCACGGCTCACCGGGAGTACCGGGACATGATGACCTATCCGGAACTGACCTCCCTGGACTGCCCGCTGACCGTGATCACGGCGGAGAACAACAAGGGTGACAACGCCGCACACCACGCGGTCCAGGCCAGGCTGGCCGCCATCTCGACGAACTCCCGGCACCAGCTCATCGACGGCTCCGATCATGAGTCCCTCCTCTCTGTTCCGGAGCACGCAGAACAGGTGGCGGAGCTGATCGCCGGGGAACCGCCCTCCGGGCGGACCGGCCTGGAGCGGCCGCAGTCCGCCAAGGCCCGCCCGGCTGCCGAGCGGGCCGCGGAGCGGGAAGAGGAACTGACGTGATCGTGCGCATGAACACGGAACGCGTAAAGACAGTCGCTGTCACGGCGTCACTCGCCGCCTGGCTGGTGGCGACGGCTGCGGCACAACTGCCCGAGCGGCGCTTCGACGATCTCCTGCGGCGCGGGATGTGGCGGATACCGACCCCGAACTGGCGCTTCTTCGGGCCGAACCCCGGAGTCAAGGACAGCCATCTCCTCTACCGGGACATCACAGACGGCACGCCCGGTGAGTGGGTGGAGGTTCCGATCACCACCGACAGGCCGTGGTACGCACTGGCGTGGAATGCCCGCAACCGTTCCCCGAAGGCCCTGTTCGACGCGAGCCAGGACACCATCGCCCGTGCGGCGGCCTTCGGATCGGATGTGCGCCCCGTGGCGTGGGGGGCCGGGTACCGGCTGCTTTCCCGCTATATCCAGCTCCATCTGCCCCATGCCGAAGGTGCCTCGCACAGTCAGTTCCTGCTGATGCAGTCGTACCCCACCAGCCCGGCAGACCGGAGCATCGAACCCGTCTTCGTCTCCATGGAATTCCCGCTGGAGGAAGACGGCACCTCGAAAACGGCCGCATTTCCCGTAGCCGCATAGCGGGCCGATCAACCCCCTCGGCTGGAAGCCGCGAGCTCACCCGGGCATCTCCGCACCGCGTGAGTTCGTACCCTCCCGCCGAACGGCTGGAGAACTCGCTGTGACAATCAGAGAGAAAGAAGGACAGCAATGTCTGTTGTGGCTGAATTTGCCAACACCCAGCTGGTTGACGTGCAGCCGGGCCAGGTCGGTGCCCACGCGGCCCCGACCATGATTACCCCGCTGGCCACCATCGCGACCCCCGAGGCCGTGCCGATCGGCGTCGCGGTGACCTCCGCGACCGCCATTGCGGTGAACGCGGTTACCCAGAAGGTCGCCGGCTGACACAGCCGACTGGCAGGCGATGCTGACCGGCATCGTTAGCCCCGGTTGATGAAAGACAGCGGCGGCACGGTACGCCCGATACGCATACCGTGCCGCCGCTTTCCAATACCCACCGTACTCGTATCAACACATCAGGAGCACCCACCATGTCTCTCAGCGCTCCGCCCGAGGTCACGGCACGCCGAGTGGCTTCGCTGGGTACGCTGATCTCCGCAGTGGAAATGCTGAGCCAGACTCATAAGTTCGCGGAAGGCGAATTGCTGAGTGGCCAGCTGGAGAGCATGCGCCCCAAGTTCGCCAAGCGATTTCCCCGGCTGACCCGTGCCCTCAGCTCCAAGAAGGCCGCGGTCGCCCTGTACGGAGTACAGGCGGGTGCTTCTGCCGCCACGTTGATCTGGGGTCACAAGCGCGGCGTACGCACGGCGGGCAGCGCCGTGCTCGCGGTGACGGGCGCGGCCGGACGGCTGCACACCCCCTTCGGTGGGGACGGTGCCGACCAGCTTCAGCAGGTGGTCAACGTTGTCCTCGCCTCGACCGGCACCTTCAAGGACGGCGAGAAGGCCCGCGACCTGGCCATGCGCGCACTGGCTCTGGAGACGACCATCTCGTACGTCGCGTCCGGCGTGGTCAAGCTGGTGTCCCCGGTGTGGCTCAGCGGCGAGGCGTTCAGCGGAGTCATCCGTACGCACAACTACGGGGACCAGCGCATCTTCAAGCTCGTGCACAAGCATCCGACGCTGGGGAAGCTCATCACCTGGGGAACGGTCGCCGCAGAGATCGGTTTCCCGCTGGTCTTCGTGCTGCCGAAGCCCGCGGCGAAGGCTTGGCTCGGCTCGATGACGCTGTTCCACTTGGGAATCGGACAGTTCATGGGGCTCAACCGCTTCGTGCTGGCCTTCGGCGCCACTCACCCGGCACTTCTCTACGTCCTCTCTCAGGACGGAAAGCGCGTGGCGCTGGCCGAGAAGACTTCTGCTGCTCCCGCCCCCGCATCTGCCTAAGGGCCGTTCGGTAACTCCTGGTCAGGAGCGAGGAGTTATCGAGGTGGCGCGTGTGATCACGGCGTCATGGCCTTCCTGGGCAGGACCCTTTCGGACGCGATCTTGACCGCAAAGGATGAAGTCATGAACATCAAAAAGATTGCCGCGGCCGTGGGCGTCGCCACGGCTGGTGTCACGTTCGCCATCGCCACTCAGGGCAGTGCGCAGGCGGCGTCGGCTCCGCAGACCTTGGCGATGAAGGCGCCCAGCCAGACCGCGATCCCGGCGGGCGAAGCAGCTACCTCTCGCTCGACCCAGGGGGACTGGAATCCGCCGGCCGGCTACGTCCTTGAGCGCTCGTTCATGGGTACCGATGCCGCCTGCCGAAAGGAAGGCGACCGAGGAGTAGCTCACGGAAAGTGGCGTCAGTATGTCTGCCACGAGAAGCTGGTGAAGGTCACCGACCTCTGGATGCTCTACCAGTTCCTGTACGTCAAAAAGTGAGCCGTGCCAAACCTGCGAGTGACCCGGACATCTGCTGCACAAAGCCGCCGCTGACTTATCGAAGGCGCTGAAGTCCAGCCGTCTCCAACAGGGTCGGTGCATCATCCCCACCAGATGGGGGAGGGCGCTCTCCGGAACACCGGCGGGCCCGGATCTGCTGCATGGCGTAGGCCAACCTCTTGTACTGCGCCTGAACTTCGGCTGCGCGCTCGGATGAGAAGGTCGTGCAAGTCCCGCCGGGTGAAGCCCTTCGGCCGGTCCTTGCACCCGCTGCACTCGCGCACCGCGTAGCACGTCCGGGACCGCTCGCCCGGCTTGTAGCAGGTCATGCCCGCCATCGGCACCCGGCCGGAGCCGCGTCCCCGCACCCGAACGGCCGGGGGCCGGCCTTCTGCGGCCCCAGCTCCTGGCACGCGGCGGCGTCATCGACTGCCCGGCATCGTCCTCGAAGACGGATCCAGCCGTTGCACGCCGCCGCGGTGCTCTTACCCGCGGTCAGGCCGCTTCCTCTCCGGCCCTGCACGCCTACCTGCGCCGGCGCAACACCGTCGCGCCACCCCGATGCCCTCGCAGCTTGTCGGCACCTCAGGCCGCCTTGGCAGGGAAGCCCTGGCCCTGACGCCGAACTCCGGCCCGGCGGAGCCGTGACACGGACGACGGGCGGCACCCGGATGGGCGCCGCCCGTTCGCGTACGAAAATCAGAGCGCGATTCCCGGCGCGGAGCGGGTCGGGAAACCCGCTCCGGCACCGGGACGCGAGCGCTACGTCAGTGCGCGCCGCCCTGCGCCTCGAGCCGCTTGTACGAGGCCTCGATCTCGGCCTCGGCCTCGGTGCGGCCGACCCAGTTGGCGCCCTCGACGGACTTACCGGGCTCCAGGTCCTTGTAGACCTCGAAGAAGTGCTGGATCTCCAGGCGGTCGAACTCCGACACGTGGTGGATGTCCCGAAGGTGCTCCACACGCGGGTCGGACGCCGGGACACACAGCAGCTTGTCGTCGCCGCCGGCCTCGTCCGTCATCCGGAACATGCCGATGGCACGGCACTTGATGAGGCAACCGGGGAAGGTCGGCTCGTCCAGGATGACCAGCGCGTCCAGCGGGTCGCCGTCCTCGCCCAGGGTGTTCTCGACAAAGCCGTAGTCGGCCGGGTAGCTGGTCGAGGTGAAGAGTCGACGGTCCAGGCGGATCCGACCGGTCTCGTGGTCCACCTCGTACTTGTTCCGCGAACCCTTCGGGATCTCGATGGTGACGTCGAACTCCACGGGTGGCTCCTCCATGATCAACACATACGTCTGGTGATTAAGTGTCCCCCACGCAGGTGTGTGGTGGCGAAAGGGGCTGGTCCGCGGTGCCGGAGACCAGAACGTGGCAGGTCAGATGGCAGTCGGTGCAGCGGTCCGCTCGGGCGGCGTCGCGCGCGGCGGGGCGGTCCGCACGGTCGGCGGCCGACGCCGCGCGGCAGGCCTGGCAGGCCACACCGCGCCACACCCAGCAGACCTGGCGGCTCACGGCGGTCTCCGCGGCCACCGGTCTGACGGTCGCGATCGTCGCGGTTGCGGCGGCCGGCCCGTGGGATTCCGGTCAGCGTACGGCCGAGCGCACGGAGGCGGCCGTCGTGGACGGTGCCAGTGGCGAGCATCACGCCGCGCGGCTCGACCGCCCCGCGCCCAGCGCACCGCCCGTACTGCCCGCGCTCGGCGGCCCCGCGCACGGCGCCGCGGGC
>NZ_QUAC01000108.1 GCF_003389455.1 Streptomyces inhibens
CCCGCCACGGCGGCGCCCGGCCGGCGGGCCTCGGGGTCCCGCCAGGACGGTGCCGCCGCCCGCCGCGCCGGCGCTGCCGCCACCGCGCCGTCCGTCACCGGATTCGCCGGACGCCATCGCGAGCTCAAGGCGCTGTACGCCGATATCGCCCGCGCCGGCCTGGACACCCTCTCCGGCCGCAAGGGCGCCCGCAGCCGGGTGCTGCTGATCGCCGGCCGCCCCGGCTCCGGCCGTACGGCACTGGCCGAGGAGCTGCTGCGCCGGCTCGCCGACGACTATCCCGACGGTGTGCTGCGGGCCACGCTGACCGGGCCGGGCGGCGCACCGGCCGGCACCGACCGCACCGCGCGTGACCTGCTGGCCGTCCTCGGCGTCGATGCCCCGCCGGGCGCTGCCGAGGACGAGCTGACCGAGTGTCTGCGCGAGGCGCTCGCCGGGCGCCGGGCACTGCTCTTCCTGGACGACGCCCCGGGCGCGGAACAGGTCGAACCGCTGCTGCCGGACGCCCCGGACTGCCTGATCGTGGTGGTCTCCCAGGGGCCGCTCACCGGCATCCCGGACGTCCGGCCGTGCGCCCTGGGCGGCCTGGACAGCGCGGCCTGCGTCGAGATCCTCGCCCGCTACGCCGGACCGACCCGGATCACCGTCGACCCGCGGACCGCCGACAGCGTCGCGGAGGAGTGCGGCGGCCAGCCGGCCGCGCTCGTCCTGGCCGGTGCCTGGCTCGCCGCCCGGCCCAAGTCCTCGGTCGCCGATCTGCGCCAGGCGCTGCACGCCGTCCCGCTGCCGCCGGACCTGCCCACCGGCGCCCGCCCGCTGTTCCGCGCCTTCCGGCTCGCCTACGAGGCGCTGCCGCCGCCGGCCGCCCGGATACTGCGACTGATCACCCTGGCACCGGCCGGCATCGTGGACGCGCACACCGCCTCCGCGCTGGCCGGCTGCTCGGTGGCCGCGGCCGACACCACACTGGGCGACTTCGCGGCGCTCGGCCTGCTGCGGCCCCTCGCCGCCGGGGGCGACGCGGCCCCGGCCGCCGCCGCACCCGACGCCGCCGGGCACCCGCAGTACCGCCTGCCCGGCTGCCTCGATCCGCTGGTGCGCGTCCTGCTNCCCGCAGTACCGCCTGCCCGGCTGCCTCGATCCGCTGGTGCGCGTCCTGCTCGGGGAACACGAGCGGCCGGCCGACGTCCAGCTGGCCCGCGCCCGGATGCTGGAGCGGACCGTACGGCTGCTCCAGTCCTGCCGGGCGATGGCCGAACCTGCCGATTCGCCCGCCCGCCAGAAGGTCGCCGGGCTGCCGCGCTCGCTGCGCTTCACCTCGAAGGACGCCGCCGGGCACTGGCTGCGCAGCCGCCGCGGCGCGCTGCTCGACGCCGCCCGGATCGCCGTCGCGGACGGTGAACTCGACACCCTGGACCGGCGGTTGATGGCCGCGCTGACCCGGACACTGCTCGCGCACCAGGGCGCCGAGGCCGCCGCGCCGGACCTCTACGCACTGCACGGACTCGTCCTGGAGGTCGCCGAGCGGCGTGAGTTGCCGCGCGAGAAGGCCGCCGCCCTGCTGAACCTCGCGGATCTGGACGGCCAGGCGGGGCGTACCGCTCAGGCGCTCACCCGTTACCGGGGCGCACTGGAGGCGGCCCGTTCGGTGAAGGACCCGGTGGCCACCGGCCGGGCGCTGGAGTCGCTGGGCGGTACGTACACCGAGCTCGGTGACTGGCAGCGGGCCGCCGACTGGTACGGGCGGGCGCTGGAGCTGCGGCTCGCCCGCGACGAGGGCACCGACGCGGCGCGGCTGTACGGCCGGATCGGTGGGGCGCACACCTACGCGGGCCGGTGGGGCGATGCGCTCAAGGAGTGGCGGGCGGCCGCCCGGACGTATCGCAGGCTCGGCGATGTGGCCGGCCAGGCGCGGGCGACCGGGGAGGTGGCCCGGGTCCAGGAGTACGCGGGGCGGCCCGAGGAGGCGCTGCGGACCTGCCGTGAGGCCGTGGAGACCGCCCGGAAAGCGGGTGACGGACGGCTGGAGGCGGCGCTGCAGCTGCGGATTGCGGACACCCTGGAGCGGCTCGGTGACCCAGCAGCGGCACGGCTCCACCGCGCCGTGGGAGAGCGGCTCCTCGAAGATCACCCCGAGTGACCTACGAAATCGGTGGCGCTTCTCCCAAGATTTATTGCTTTGCAAGGCTAGACAAGAGGAGCTCCTTCAATAGACTGGCTGGGCCGCGTTCGGCGCGGTCAGTTCCGTCATGCATCGCATGAGGGGATAATTCCTCCTGCACCCTCTCTTTCAAGGACCGTGATCGACGTGAAGGTCGGCATCCCCCGCGAGGTCAAGAACAACGAGTTCCGCGTGGCCATCACGCCCGCCGGAGTCAACGAGCTCGTCCGCCATGGCCACCAGGTCTTCGTCGAGAAGGACGCCGGTCTCGGCTCGTCCATCACGAACGAGGAGTACGTTTCCGCCGGTGCCACCATCCTGGACACCGCAGATGAGGTCTGGGGCACCGCTGACCTGCTGCTGAAGGTCAAGGAGCCGATCGCGGAGGAGTACCACCGCCTCCGCAAGGACCAGACGCTCTTCACCTACCTGCACCTGGCCGCCTCCAAGGAGTGCACCGACGCGCTGCTGGAGTCCGGCACCACCGCCATCGCCTACGAGACCGTCGAGACGGCCGGCCGTCAGCTGCCGCTGCTCGCCCCGATGTCCGAGGTCGCGGGCCGCATCGCCCCGCAGGTCGGCGCGTACCACCTCATGCGCCAGGCCGGCGGCCGCGGTGTGCTGCCCGGTGGTGTCCCCGGTGTCCACGCGGGCAAGGCCGTTGTCATCGGTGGTGGCGTCTCCGGCTGGAACGCCGTGCAGATCGCGGTGGGCCTCGGCTTCCACGTCACCCTGCTCGACAAGGACATCAACAAGCTCCGCGAGGCCGACAAGATCTTCGGCACCAAGGTGCAGACGATCGTCTCCAACGCCTTCGAGCTGGAGAAGGCCGTCGTCGAGGCCGACCTCGTCGTCGGTGCGGTCCTGATCCCGGGCGCCAAGGCCCCGAAGCTGGTCACCAACGAGCTCGTCGCCAAGATGAAGCCCGGAAGTGTCCTTGTCGACATCGCGATCGACCAGGGCGGCTGCTTCGAGGACTCCCGTCCCACCACGCACGCCGAGCCGACCTTCACGGTCCACAACTCGGTCTTCTACTGCGTCGCCAACATGCCCGGCGCGGTGCCGAACACCTCCACCCACGCGCTCACCAACGCCACGCTGCCCTACATCGTGGAGCTGGCGAACCGCGGCTGGGTCGAGGCGCTGCGCCGTGACCCGGCGCTGGCCAAGGGCCTGAACACGCACGACGGCAAGGTGGTCTACGGCCCCGTCGCCGAGGCGCACGGTCTCGAGACCGTCGAACTGCGCACCCTCCTCGGCTGAGACGTCAACGAAGCGCGTCAACGCTGCACATCCGGCCGGGCCTTGTCGACAGGGCCCGGCCGGTCGCATGTGCGACACGCGGAGCGACGTGCTCCGGATCACCGGCTCTCAACTCGCCGCGAACGTAACCCTTTAACCGATTCGCGTACCCCCGAAACATCGGGCCGATGCCGCTTGCGCCCTTGACATTGAGGGGTCCGGTTACCGACACATCGTGCCGGGTCCGGTGGATTGTGTTGCTGCGGACGCCCGACACGCCATAGAGTCGCCAACCGTCGGCATGGTGCCACGCTGACCTATCGATAAAGTTTCCTGGTCACATCCAAGGAGGTAAGACGACTTGTGAATGAGTCGACATTTTCTCCCGGAGGTGGTCAACCAGGAGTGGTTGCACGGGGCCAGGGTCCCTCGGGGCTCGAGGCTGTCGGCTCCGTCGCGGTCCACACCTTCGCAGCCCACCAGAGCATTTCCACGACAGCCCACCAGAGCATGGACGGCCATCACGTGAACGCCATGGCCGGCGACCGGGGCAGTGGAGAACCCGCCCGTCTCGCCGACTACGACGACCTGCCCGAGGGGCACTTCTACGATCCGGACGCGGAGTACGAGCCGGACCCCGAATACGCCGCGACGCTCGCGCCGGACGCCGCGCGCCAGCGCCGCGAACGCGTCGGCCCGACCGGACGCCCGCTCCCTTACTTCCCCATTCCGGGACCGCTGTCCGACCACGGCCCCGCCAAAATCATCGCGATGTGCAACCAGAAGGGCGGGGTCGGCAAGACCACCTCGACCATCAACCTGGGCGCCGCACTCGCCGAATACGGACGACGGGTGCTGCTCGTCGACTTCGACCCGCAGGGCGCCCTGTCGGTCGGACTCGGCGTCAACCCGATGGAGCTCGATCTGACGGTCTACAACCTGCTCATGGAGCGGGGTATGTCGGCCGACGAGGTGCTTCTGAAGACCGCGGTCCCCAACATGGACCTGCTGCCCAGCAATATCGATTTGTCTGCGGCAGAGGTGCAGTTGGTCAGCGAGGTCGCGCGCGAGTCGACCCTGCAGCGCGCCCTGAAGCCGCTGCTGGCCGACTACGACTACATCGTCATCGACTGCCAGCCCTCCCTCGGCCTGCTCACCGTCAACGCCCTGACGGCCGCTCACAAGGTCATCGTGCCGCTGGAGTGCGAGTTCTTCGCGCTGCGTGGTGTCGCGCTGCTCACCGAGACGATCGAGAAGGTCCAGGAGCGGCTCAACCCCGAGCTGGAGCTGGACGGCATCCTGGCGACGATGTACGACTCCCGCACGGTGCACAGCCGTGAGGTGCTGGCGCGCGTCGTCGAGGCCTTCGACGATCACGTCTACCACACCGTCATCGGCCGTACGGTCCGCTTCCCCGAGACCACCGTCGCGGGCGAGCCGATCACCACGTACGCCTCCAACTCCGTCGGTGCCGCCGCCTATCGTCAGCTCGCCAGGGAGGTGCTCGCCCGGTGTCACGCCGAGTGAGTCTGCCGGGAGCCGACGAACTGTTCCGTACCACCGGGGGAGGGGGGCTGCAGCCCTCCAGCCCCCGCCGCACGGCGAACGGCTCCGCGGGCAACGGCGAGGCGCCCCGGGTGCCCGCACCGGCCGGCGAGCCGGATCCGGCCGCGGACGGGCCGGAGGCGACCACCGCGGTACGGCAGCGG
>NZ_QUAC01000111.1 GCF_003389455.1 Streptomyces inhibens
CCGGCGGGCCCTGCCGCGCGCCGAGCAGCCGCGGCCGGGGTGGACGCCGGCCGCGGCTCGCGCCGGTACCGGTGCCGGTGCCGGCGGAGACCGCCCGCGCATCGGCATCGGCATCGGCGGACATCACCCGCACAACGGCATCGGCACCGGCAGAGACCACCCGCACACCGGCATCGGCAGAGACCACCCACGCACCGACACCAGCACCAGCACCAGCACCAGCACCAGCACCAGCACCAACGTCACCATCAGTACCTCATCGACGTCCCCATCAGCGCCTCACAGGCGTCACTGTCGGTGCCTCGTGCGAGGATGTGGGAACCAGTGATCGCGGGCGGCAGCCGGCGGGTACGACCCGACACAGCGAGCCGGGCGGAAGGGACGGGCCGGGGTGAGTGACAACCAGAATCTCCTCGCGGAGCAGCGGCGTGCCCTGATTCTCGACGAGGTCAGGCGGCGCGGTGGGGTGCGGGTCAATGAACTCACCCGCAAACTGAGCGTGTCGGACATGACGGTCCGTCGGGATCTGGACGCGCTGGCCCGTCAGGGCATGGTGGAAAAGGTGCACGGCGGCGCGGTGCCGGTCAGCGAACCGAGCGCGCACGAGCCCGGTTTCGAGGCGAAGTCGGCGCTGGAGCTGAGCGCCAAGGAGGACATCGCCAAGGCGGCGGCCGAGATGGCGGCGCCGGGCAGCGCGATCGCGCTGGCGGGCGGCACGACGGCGTTCGCGCTGGCGCAGCAGCTGCTGGAGGTGCCGGATCTCACGGTGGTGACGAATTCGGTGCGGGTGGCCGATGTCTTCTACGGGGCGCAGCGGGCGGCGGCCAGCGGCGGTGCCGGGCCGCGCGCGGGGGCCGCGACGGTGGTGCTGACGGGCGGGGTGCGTACGCCGTCGGACACCCTGGTGGGCCCGGTGGCGGATGCCGCGATCCGTTCGCTGCACTTCGATGTGCTGTTCCTCGGCGTGCACGGCATATCGGTGGAGGCGGGGCTGTCCACGCCGAATCTGGCGGAGGCGGAGACCAACCGGCATTTTGTGCGGTCCGCGCGGCGGGTGGTGGTGGTCGCCGACCACACCAAGTGGGGCACGGTCGGGCTGAGTTCGTTCGCGACGCTGGACCAGGTGGATGTGCTGGTGACGGATGGCGGGCTGTCCGCCGAGGCGCGGGCGGAGTTCGCCGAGCTGCCGCCGGAGCTGGTGGTGGCGGGCGAGCAGCCGGCGGACGCAGACATCTGACGGTCCGCCAGCTATGGTGTGCGGCGCCGGGCGCACGCCCCGGCCCGCCGACCGTCCCGTAGGGGGTGCTCGTCCCATGGCACGCCGACTCCGCCCCGTCGAGCTCGACTTCGTCGAGTCCGCCCAGCTGCGGCTGGTGTTCGCCGCGGAGGTCGCCGCCCCGCCCAAGGCGGTGTATGCGGCGCTGGCGGACGATGTGGCGGGCTGGTCGTGCTGGTTCACGGGCGTGGCGCGGTCGGCGCCGACGCACGGCGGCAGGGGCCGGGAGGTGCGACTGACGGGCGGCACCCGCTTCACCGAGACGGTCCTGGCGGCCGAGCCCGACGAGCACTACGCCTACCGGGTCGACACCACCAACGCCCCTGGTCTGCGGGCCCTGTTGGAGGACTGGCGGCTGACGCCGGCGGGCGGCGGCACCCGGCTGCGCTGGACGTTCGCGGCGGACGGCCCGGCACCGTTCCGCTTCGCGATGACGCTGGCCAGGCCGGGCCTGGGCCGCGCCTTCCGCGAGTCGGCGCGGGCCCTGGACCGGCGGCTGGCCAAGGCCTGAGCGGGGCGCAGGGGTGCCGCCGCGGCGGCCGGCCGCTCACCCGAGGCCGGGGTCCGGCCGCACGGACGGCCGGCAGACCCGCCACAGGCCCATCGCAGGCCTCCACAGGCCCATCACGGGCCGCCGCGGCCCCGCCACACCCCCGCCGCAGGCCCGCCGCAGGCCCGCCGCACCCCCTTCGGCGGACTCAGCCAGGCCAGACGCCCGTCGCCAGGAAGGTGTCGAGGGTGCGCGCGTAGGGCGCGATGTCCAGGCCCTGGGCGGCCAGCCAGTCGTCGGAGTAGTACTTGTCGAGGTAGCGGTCGCCCGGGTCGCAGAGCAGGGTGACGACGGAGCCCGTACGGCCCTCGGCGACCATCTCCGCGACGATCTTCAGGGCGCTCCACACCCCCGTCCCGGTCGAGCCGCCCGCCTTGCGGCCGATCGCCGTCTCCAGCGCGCGTACGGCGGCGACGCTGGCCGCGTCCGGGACCTTCATCATCCGGTCGATCGCGCCGGGCACGAAGCTCGGCTCCATCCGCGGCCGCCCGATGCCCTCGATACGTGAGGCGGTCTCGCAGCCGGTCTTGACGTCGCCGGTGAGCCAGCCGTCGAAGAAACAGGAGTTCTCCGGGTCCGGGACACAGACGCGGGTGTCGTGCTGCATGTAGTGGACATAGCGGGCGATGGTCGCGGAGGTGCCGCCGGTGCCCGCGGTGGCCACGATCCAGGCCGGCTCGGGATAGCGCTCCAGCCGCAGCTGCTGGTAGATCGATTCGGCGATGTTGTTGTTGCCGCGCCAGTCCGTGGCGCGTTCGGCGTAGGTGAACTGGTCCATGTAGTGGCCGCCGGACTCGGCGGCGAGCCGGGCGGAGACCTCGTAGACGGTCCGCGGGTCCTGGACCAGATGGCAGCTGCCGCCGTGGAATTCGATCAGCCGGGTCTTCTCACGGCTGGTGGTGGCCGGCATCACAGCGATGAACGGCACTCCGATCAGCGAGGCGAAGTACGCCTCGGAGACCGCCGTGGAGCCGCTGGAGGACTCGATGACGGGCTTGCCGGGGCGGATCCAGCCGTTGCACAGCCCGTAGAGGAACAGCGAGCGGGCCAGCCGGTGCTTGAGGCTGCCGGTGGGGTGCGTCGACTCGTCCTTGAGGTAGAGGTCTATGCCCCACTCCTCGGGCAGCGGAAAGCGCAGGAGGTGGGTGTCGGCCGTGCGGTTGGCGTCCGCCTGGACCTTGCGGACGGCTTCTTTGAGCCAGATTCGGTAGTCCGGATCCGTGCGGTCGACATCGATGGCCGGCATCGGGGCCTCGCCCCCGGCCTCGCGGTCGGGCCGGCTCTGCGGCGTCTGTACGGTGCTCACCGGCGCGCTCCTCAGGGGTGTCCAAGCCCGTGCACAACGCCGGGCAGATTCCGACTATAACCATCCCCCGCACCCTTCTCACCTGCATAAACATCGCTTTGAGATACCCCAAGGAGGCCCTGGGAGAGGGGTATTGCGGGCGCTGCACGCCGGGGGGCACTGGTGCACTTGGCGTCCTACCGGCAAACTTCCCACAAGGGGCGGTGAAGGGCAGCTGCCCGTCTCACCGAGGAGGTGCCGGCCATGGCGGAGCCGGAATTCAACGCGACCGGCGTACGGATCGAGCGGTGGCTGCGGTCGCTGACCCGCGCCGGGCAGGTCGTCATCAGGGACGGCAGACTCGCGCTGCTGACCAGCTACGGCACGGAGATCGACAGCGCCCCGCTGCAGGCCGTGGAGGCACACAAGCCGCTGTTCGCGGCGCGGGACCGGGCGCTGGCCACGCTGAACGGGCACCGCTATTCGCTCACCCTCGGGACCCCGGAACTCTTCTTCAAGGCCCTGGAGGCGGCACGTCCGCCACGCACCTGAACGCCCGCCCCGGCCGAGGTGGTGCGGTTGCGGGAGCGCCCCGGCTGCCTGACCCTGGACTCGTATCACTGAGGGTTCACCAGCGGTGACGCTGTGGTGCAGCGGGCATCGCTGGATCCGATCTTCGCCCTGCCAGGTACGGGGGGCGCCCGGCCTCATCAGGGAGTCGCGGTCGTGATCAGGCAGCCCAGCAGGCACTGCACGGTGGAGCTCCAAGCCGTTCCGGCTCGCATCGGACATGTGCGCAGAATTGTCTCCGCGCAGCTGCGGTACTGGCGTCTCGACGCCTTGATAGACCCCGCGGCGCTCGGCGTGACCGAACTCCTCGCCAATGTCCACCGGCACGCCCGTCCCAGCAAGCAGTGCACGGTGGAACTGTGTGTGCTCCTCGATCAGTTGACGGTCTCGGTGCACGACGAGGATCCGCGACTGCCACGGATCCGGGCCGCCGACAACTGGGAGACCTGCGGCCGCGGTCTGGCGCTGATCGCAGCCCTCAGCGAGAGCTGGGGGGTCCGCCCCGAGGACGGCGGCAAGGTCGTGTGGTTCACCCTGCCGGCGCTGACCACCGGCCCCGAGGAGGCTCGTGCGGTGCGGGCGTACTGGGAGCCGCTGCCGCTGGAGGACGCCCGCACGACGGCCGATCCCCGGACCCGGATACGGGGCGCGAAGGTCGGCTGACTGGCGCTGGGGCCGGCTGGTCAGGCGGTCCGTCGCGAGCCGTCGCCCCGATGGTCGGCGATCAGGTCGCAGTCGGGTCGCCCACGGCCGTCGTCCCGAAGTCGTGGGCCGTCATGCCGTACCCCCCTTGGGCCCGACGGCGAAGTGCTCCTCCAGGACGGAGAGCCGGCGCCAGTACTCCTCCTCGTCGATCTCACCCGCGGCGAACCGCCGGCCGAGTACGGCGATGGGCGAGGGTACGTCACCGCGGGCGGTGGGCTGCGGGCCGCGGAACTGCCGGCCGGGCCCGCCGTGCCACCGGCCGGTGCGGCGCAGCAGCGTGACCACACCGAAGATCACCAGCGCCCAGAGGACGGGGACGAACAGGATCCAGGGGCCGGGGCCGCCGCCGGACCAGGGTTCGGCGAGTTCGAACATCGCGATCAACTCCTCGATGCGGGAAGGGTGGACCGGGTGCTTCCGGTCCCGCCGGAGATCGGGCTTCCGGTCTTCTTCGAGCCTCGCCTTCCGGGGGCCGCCGGTCGTCGTACGGCCAGCGGCTTTGCCCGTACCACCGGGGAAGTACGCACAGCGTGCGCATCTGCTCCGTACGCCTCTCAGCGCCCCCTGAACGCACATCGCCCGGCCGTTCTTGATCTTTGTAACTACTAGTATGTACAGTGCGGCCATGAGCACTCAGGAACAGCTCGGCACCCAGGAACGGCTGGTGCGCAGCACCCAGGAGCTGCTGTGGGAGCGGGGCTATGTCGGCACCAGTCCCAAGGCGATCCTGGAGCGCGCGGGCGTCGGCCAGGGCAGCATGTACCACCACTTCTCCGGCAAGTCCGATCTCGCACTGGCGGCGATCCGGCGCACCGCGGAGGGCATGAAGGAGACCGCCGAGGAGTGCCTGTCCGCCCCCGGCACGGCGTACGACCGCATCGCGGCCTATCTGCAGCGCGAGCGGAAGGTGCTGCGCGGCTGCCCGATCGGCCGGATGACCCAGGACCGCGATGTGGTGCAGAGCCCCGAACTGCGCGCGCCGCTGGACGAGATGTTCGGCTGGCTCCAGGGCCGGATCACCGAGGTCCTCGCCGAGGGGCAGCGCCGTGGCGAGCTGGCCGCCGGTCCGGATCCGGCAGCCCTCGCCGCGGCCGTCGCGGCCGTCGTCCAGGGCGGCTATGTACTGGCCCGCGCGGCCGATGACACCGCACCGTTCGACGCGGCCGTACGGGGCGTGCTGATGCTGCTCGCCACGCAGGTCACAGTCGACGCACCCGGCACAGTCGAAACAGCCGACGCACCCCGCACGGGCACCACGAACTAGCGCCCGACCTGCGGCTCAACGCCGGACAGGCGCCGCACCCACCCCGCACCGACCCACCACCAGGAGCGCCCCGCCCCATGGAGATCACCCGACAACGCCCCGCCAGCCGACCCGGCCCCGCCGCGCACTTCACCGGCAGCGTCTGGCTCGACGAGATCGCCGCCCCGCCGGCGCCCTCCCGACTGCGGATGTTCAGCGTCCACTTCGCCCCCGGCGCCCGCACCGCCTGGCACACCCACCCGCACGGCCAGGTCCTTCATGTCACCGAGGGCGCCGGTCTGGTGCAGCGCGCGGGCGGCCCCGTCGAGCCGATCCGTGCCGGGGACACCGTCTGGATAGCGCCGGGCGAGCGGCACTGGCACGGCGCGGCACCGGACACCTTTATGACGCACCTGGCCACCGTCGAGGCCGCCGCCGACGGCACCACGATCGAGTGGGCGGACCTGGTCGGCGCGCAGGAGTACCCGGGCGCGTAGCCGCCGTAACCGCCGTAACCCGCCCACGGCACAACCACCGGCGACACAACCGCCCACGACAGGACCGCCCCCTCCCCCGCCCCGTACGGAGCCCGACATGCACGCCATGCAGTACGCGATCACCCTGCCCGCCGACTACGACATGCAGATCATCCGGCACCGTGTGAAGTCCAAGGGCCCCCTCCTGGACGACTTCGAGGGGCTCGGCCTCAAGGCATACGGAGTCCGTGAGCGCGGGGTCGACGGCTCGCCCGTCAATCAGTACGCGCCGTTCTACCTCTGGGCCGACCCGGAGGCAATGAACCGCTTCCTCCTCGGCGACGGATTCCGCGGTGTGGTCCGCGACTTCGGACGACCGGTCGTCCAGCACTGGCAAGGACTGTTCCACCGGCCCGGCCCCGCCGCCGGGGCCCTCCCACGCGCCTTCACCCGGCGGACCGAATCCCTCCCCGAGAGCGCCGATGTGGCCACCGTCATCGCGAACGCGGTGGCCGGTCACGAGGAGTTGGCCGCGTCGGACGGTGTGCACAGCACCGCGCTGGCGCTCGATCCGCGGCACTGGGAACTGGTCCACTTCACCCTCTGGGCGGACGCCGCCCCGGAGTCGGCGGGCGACCGCTACCAGGTGCTGCATCTGTCCGCCCCCGGCACCGCCCGGCTGGGCGCGGGGCGGCAGTGGTGAACCCGGCGCCCGCGCACGGGCCCGTCGCTCCCCCCGCTCCCGCCGTCCGTACGGTCCTGGGCGATATCGCCCCGGCCGACCTCGGCGTCTGCGACGCGCACGACCATCTGTTTCTGCGCAGCCCCCAACTACCGGGCCAGGAGCTGGCCGACGCCGGGGCCGCGGCCGCCGAGCTGGCCGCCTTCCGCGCGGCCGGCGGTGCGGCGGTGATCCAGTGGACGCCGTACGGCATGGGCCGGGGCGCCGCCGAACTGCCGCGGCTGGCAAGGGAGTCGGGGGTACGGATCGTCGCCGCCACCGGGCTGCACCAGGCGGTGCACTACGCCCCCGAGGTGCTGGAGCGGATCGGCGCGGATCCGGCCGGGCTGTTCGTGGCCGAGCTGACCGAAGGGATCGGCGGCAGCGGCCCCCGTGCCGGGATGATCAAGGTGGCCGGCGGCTTCCACGGTCTGGACCGGCATGCCCGGTACACCATGGCCGCGGCCGCCGAGGCCCAGCGGGCGACCGGTGCGGCCATCGGCGTCCATCTGGAGCTGGGCACCGGCGCGCTGGACGTACTCGATCTGCTCTGCGGCGAGTTGGCGGTCCCGCCGGACCGGGTGATCCTCGGCCATCTCAACCGCTCACCGGATCTCGCCGTACACCAGGCGGCCGCCGGCGCCGGCGCCTATCTGGCCTTCGACGGCCCCTCGCGCGCGCATCACGCGACCGACTGGCGGCTGCCCGACGCGCTGGCCGCGCTCGCCGACGCGGGCTACGGCGACCGGATCCTGCTCGGCGGCGACACCACGACGGCCGGCGCCAGGTCGGTGAACGGCGGCCCCGGCATGCCGTATCTGCTGCGCCGCCAACGGGCGCGGCTGGAACTCGCCCTGGGCGAGGAGTTGGTGACGCAGTGTCTGACCGCCAACCCGGCGCGGGCCTTCGCCGCCGACTGGGCGGGCACGGCATCCGGACACCGCGTCACAGGGTGACGGAGATCCCCACATGCGGCCGCTTGCCCCCGCGCAGCAGCGCGCCGACGCCGTCCATCAGCCGGAACCGCAGCCCGTATTTGCGCGCCATCGCCCGGCGCACCCGGCCGAGTTCGGCACCGCCCTCCAGAAGCCGGCCGGTGCCCTCGACGGTCTGTGCGCCCTCGGCGATCCGGCCGCGCACATCGCACGGGGTGACGGACACCCGCGCGTCGTTGCGCAGCCGCTTCACTTTCCAGCTGTCGTCCCGCGTCCACACCAGGAGTTCCGCCCCTTCGGCCACCGCCCATACGGGGGTGGGGACCGGGCTGCCGTCCTTGCGGTACGTGACCAGGCTGATGTACGGGCTGCGGGCGAGCGCTTCGGGAATCATGGCCGCAGCGTAGGGCCGTCCTGCGGATCAGGGCCGGCCAGAACCCTGATCCGTGCCCCAGCGCGGTACGCCGCCCGCGCCCCTCACCGCTCCAGGACGACCAGCGGATCGTCCAGCACCGGCTGCCAGGCCAGCTCCGCCGCGCCGACCAGGCTGTTGTGGTCGAGGCTGCAGGGCAGGATCGGTACCCCGCCGCTGCGGCCCCACAGACTGCGGTCGGCGACCACCGCCCGCAGCCGCTCCGGGTCGGCCTCCAGCAGGGCTCGGTGCAGTCCGCCGAGGATGATGCGGTCGGGGTTGAGGATGTTGACGAGTCCGGCGATGCCGAGGCCGAGGCGGTCGATGAGGAGGTCGGCCGCGGCGCGTACGCCCGGATCGGCGTACTCGTGCCGGAGCAGGTCGGCGGCCTGCTGGAGCAGCGAGACCTCGGGGCCCGGTTCGCGGCCGGCGGCGCCGAGGAAGGCGAGCGGGTCCGCCTCGATGTCCAGGCAGCCGCGGCTGCCGCAGTGACAGGGCGCGCCCTCGGGGTTGACGGTCAGATGGCCGACCTCCAGCGCCAGGCCCGAACTGCCGCTGTGCAGACGCCCGTCGAGCACCAGCGCCCCGCCGACGCCCCGGTGGCCGGAGGCCACACAGAGCAGATCGCGGGCGCCCCGGCCGGCGCCGTGCCGGTGTTCGGCGAGCGCCATGAGGTTGACATCGTTGCCGGTGAAGCCGATCGCCTCGGTGACTCCGGGGATGCCGGCGTCGGTGAGTGCACGCAGAAAGAGTTCGCGTACGGGAGCGCCCGAAGGCCAGGCGAGGTGCAGCGGGTTGAGGGCCTCGCCGTCCGGTTCGGCGACCGCGGAGGGCACCGCGAGGCCGGCGCCGAGGCAGCGTCGGCCGGTCTCGCGCAGCAGCTCGGAGCCGGCCGCGACGGCGTCGGCGAGGACATGGGCCGGGTCCTCGGGGATGGTGCCGCAGCCGGGCGACGTCGCCACGATGCGGCCCCCGAGGCCGACCAGCGCGACGCGGTAGCCGTCGGCGTGGATCTGCGCGGCGAGCACCACGGGGCCGCGCTCGTTGACGAACAGCCGGTGGGAGGGGCGCCCCTGGGAGCCGGCAGAGGCGGTCGGCCGGGAGTCGACGGTGATCAGTCCGAGCGCTTCGAGCTCGGCGGCCACCGCCCCCGCGGTCGCGCGGGTCACGCCGAGTTCGGAGGTCAGGACCGCGCGGGTGGGTGCGCGTCCGGTGTGTACGAGCTCCAGTGCAGGGCCGAGGGCGCTACGGCCCCGCTCCAACCTGGTTGTCCGAGTCTGGGTCACACCCCTATTCTGGCTTTGTGCCGACGCTAAACAAAATACGGACGGCCTTTGCGGGGGGTCGCGGCTGTGTCCCCACCGATCCGCGCCTGGCCCGCCTCCGTCTCGCCATCACCGCATTCTTCGCCATGGACGGCTTCCTCTTCGCCGGATGGGTCGTCCGTATCCCTGCCATCAAGGCGCAGACCGGCGCCGACGCGGGCGCCCTCGGGCTCGCCCTGCTCGGCGTGTCGGCGGGCGCGGTCGCCTTCATGATGATCACCGGACGGCTGTGCCGACGGTTCGGCAGCCATGCCGTGACCACCGCCTCCGCCGCCGCCCTCGCGCTGAGCATCGTGCTGCCGCCGCTCACCCACTCGGCGACCGCCCTGGGCCTGGTCCTGCTGGTCTTCGGCGCCGCGTACGGCTCGCTCAACGTCGCCATGAACAGCGCCGCCGTCGACCTCATCAGCGCCCTGCGACGCCCCGTCATGCCGAGCTTCCACGCCGCCTTCAGCCTCGGCGGGATGCTCGGCGCGGGGCTCGGCGCGCTGATCGCGGGCGGCCTCTCCCCCACCGTCCATCTGCTGCTGCTCGCCGTGATCGGCCTGCTGGTGACGGCCGTTGCGGGGCGGTCGCTGCGCGCGCACCCGGCGCCCGTGGTTCCCGAGCGGCTGCCTGTGTCGGCGGACGGGCCGCGCACCGGCCCCGCCGGCCGCGGGCGCCGCCTGGTGCTCGTCTTCGGCCTGATCGCGCTGTGCACCGCGTACGGCGAGGGGGCCATGGCCGACTGGGGCGCGCTGCATCTGTCCCAGGACCTGGCCGCCGGGCCCGGCCTGGCCGCCGCCGGATATGCGGTGTTCGCGCTGGCGATGACCGCCGGACGGCTGTCCGGGACCGCCGTGGTGCAGCGCTTCGGACCGGCGCGGGCGCTGATCGCGGGCGGTACGACGGCGACCGCCGGCATGCTGCTCGGCGCACTCGCCCCCACCGCCTGGGCGGCCTGCCTCGGCTTCGCCGTCGCGGGTCTGGGGCTCGCCAACATCTTCCCGATCGCCATCGCCCGGGCCGGCGAGGCCGGTGGCGCCGACGGTGTCGCCGCGGCCTCCACGGTGGGCTACGGCGGCATGCTGCTCGGCCCGCCCGCCATCGGTTTCCTCACCGAGGCGTACACCCTGCCCACCGCGCTGACCACGGTCGCGCTGCTCGCCGCTCTCGCCGCGGGTATCGCGTATGCGACCCGCCGGGCACACCACACCGGGAGGACGTGATTCACCGGCCCGCCCACGGGTACGCGCACTGTGCGTACCCGCGCTCCTCCTTTCGTGCGGCAGTTGAGCCGCACGCGGGGCACCATCGGCAGACGGACGGGGACAAGGGCATGGACGACGCCGCACACCGGCACCAGGACGGCGGGACCCACGGCCCGCGCCCGGCGGACGGGCCGGCCGGTCCCCGACCGCACCGGCCACGCGCCCTGCTCCGCCTGACCTTCACCAACCCACTCTCCCTCGGCTATCTCTCCCTGGTGCTCGCCGCGGTGCTGTTCGCGCTGGTCGACGGCCTGGCGGTGCACCACCCCGACGCCTCGTTCTCCGGCGTCTGGGCGCTGCTGCTCACCGCCCCCACGGTCTTCCCGCTGTGGTTGGCGGGCGATGCGTTCTGGGGCGGATCCGGCGCCCCCGTGGGGTACTTGATGGCCGCGACGGCCGTTGCGGCACTGGTCAATGCGCTGCTGCTGGGGCTGGTGTACCGCGCGCTGCGCGGCCGCCGCCGGGGCCCGCGACGGTCCGTTGTCAGTGCCGGCTGGCACACTCGTGGGCATGGAGATCACTGAGTTCGTCGAAACGCTCCGGCTGGACGGAGCACTGCTCGCCGACGCCGCCGAGGAAGCGGGCCCGGACGCCACGATTCCGGCCTGTCCCGAGTGGCGGATGCGCGATCTGGTCACCCACATCGGGCGGGTCCACCGCTGGGCGACGGAGATCGTGACGCAGGGAGCGCAACAGCCCAGCCGTCCCGCCGAGGCCCCCGACCTGACTGACGACGAACTGGTGGCCTGGCTGCGCGAAGGCCACCACCACCTCGTCCTCGCGCTGCATGCGGCCCCGCGGGACCTGGCGGCCTGGAGCTTCTGGCCCGCCCCGTCCCCGCTGGCGTTCTGGGCCCGTCGCCAGGCGCACGAGACATCGGTGCACCGCGTGGACGCCCAGCAGGCGCTCGGCGCCTCCCTCACCCCCCTCCCGTCCGCCTTCGCCGCCGACGGCATCGACGAACTCCTGACGGGCATTCACTCCCTGGACCGCAGCGCGCTCCGTACGGACGTGCCCCGCACGCTCCGGGTGCGCGCGACGGACTCACCGGGCGCCGAGTGGACCGTGCACCTCTCCGACGCACCGCCGCGCATGGTGCGCACATCCGCCCCGGACGGGCCGAGCGAGGCCGCGAAGCCGGCGGACTGCACGATCGAGGGCCCGGCCGAGGAGCTGTATCTCGCACTGTGGAACCGCCTGCCGTGGGACGCCATGACGATCACCGGCGATGAGGCACTGCCCCGCCTGTGGAAGGAGCGCGCGGGCATCTGAGCCCTGGGGGCCTTCTCCTGGGCGCCGCATACGCCGCGAGCCGCACCCCGCGTCGTGCGGCTCCGCGGCGACAGCGGCAGCCGGGACGGCGTCCGGTTTCAGCCCAGCCAGCCGGGGCGCACCAGGCCCGACTCGTAGGCGAGTACGACCAGTTGGGCCCGGTCGCGGGCGCCCAGTTTGACCATGGTGCGGCTGACATGGGTTTTTGCGGTGAGGGGGCTGACGACCAGACGGCGGGCGATCTCCTCGTTGGAGAGGCCGATGCCGACCAGTGCCATCACCTCCCGTTCCCGCTCGGTGAGTTCGGAGAGGGTGCCGGCGTCGGCCGGCTCCTTGGAGCGGGCCGCGAACTCGGCGATCAGGCGGCGGGTGACGCCGGGCGAGAGCAGCGCGTCGCCGGCGACGACCGCGCGCACCGCCCGTACCAGCTCCTCCGGTTCGGTGTCCTTGACCAGGAAGCCGGAGGCGCCGGACCGGATCGCCTCGAAGACGTACTCGTCCAGTTCGAAGGTGGTCAGCATGACGACCTTCACCTCGGGCAGCTGTGGGTCCTCGGTGATCCGGCGGGTGGCGACCAGACCGTCCACCACCGGCATGCGGATGTCCATCAGGACGATGTCCGGGCGGTGTTCGCGGACCGCGGCCAGCGCCTGCTGCCCGTCCGCGGCCTCGGCGACCACCTCGATGTCGGGCTGGGCGTTCAGCAGCGCCTTGAAGCCGGCCCGGACCAGCAGCTGGTCGTCGGCGAGCAGTACCCGGATCACGACTCCTCCTTGGTGGCGGTCTAGGTCACCGTATCCGCACCCGGGGCCCGGTCCCGGGCCTTTCGGCCGGCCAGCGGGATACGGGCCCGGACCCGGAAGCCGCCGTCCGGGCGCGGGCCGGCTTCGATGGTGCCGCCCAGCGCCGCGGCCCGCTCCCGCATCCCGACCAGGCCATTGCCGCCGCCGGCCGGCTCACCCGGGCCGGAGGTCGCCGGGCCGTCGTCGTCGACCCTGATCTCCAGCGCCCCGGGGGCGTAGTGGAGCAGCACCCGGGCGGCGCGGGAGCCGGAGTGCCGGACGATGTTGGTGAGCGCTTCCTGGACGATGCGGAAGGCCGCGAGGTCGGTACCGGGTGAGAGGACGACGGGCGCGCCCTCGGTGGTGATGTCCACGGTGAGGCCGGCGCTCTTGGCCTGTTCGGTGAGTTCGGGCAGCCGGTCCAGGCCCGGGGCCGGG
This sequence comes from Streptomyces inhibens, assembly GCF_003389455.1. GTDB lineage: Bacteria > Actinomycetota > Actinomycetes > Streptomycetales > Streptomycetaceae > Streptomyces > Streptomyces inhibens. The sequence goes on from NZ_QUAC01000111.1 coordinate 13,241, forward strand.
GAGCGCGGGGTGTCGCCCGGGGTGCGCAGGGTGTCGAGGACCTGGCGGACCTCGCCCAGCGCCTCCTTGCTCGCTCCCTTGATGGTGGTCAGCGCGGTCCGCGCCTGCTCCGGGTCGCTGTCCAGCAGCACCAGCCCCACGCCCGCCTGGACGTTGATGACGGCGATGCTGTGGGCGAGGACATCGTGCAGTTCGCGGGCGATCCGCAGCCGCTCCTCGTCGGCCCGGCGCCGTTCGGCGGCGGCCCGTTCGGCGCGCGCCCTGGCGAGCTGTTCGCGGCGCACCCGTACCAGCTCGGAGAGGGCCAGCACGGCCACCACCCAGGCGGTGACGAAGAGTTCCTGCCCCCAGGGGGCGGGCCGGTCGCCGTGCGGAGGAAGCCAGCGGTAGAGCCAGTGGACGACGAGGACATGGCTCACCCACACTCCGCCCAGCGCGCACCAGGCGACCTTGCGGTATCCGGCGACGATCGCCGCGAAGGCGCCGAGGGCGAGGGAGAGGAAGACCGGTCCGAACGGGTAGCCGGCCGCGAGGTAGACCGCGCCGGCGGCGGCGGTGCCGAGGGCGACGGTGCGCGGGTAACGGTGCCGGAAGAGCAGCAGGGCCGTGCCGACGATCAGCAGGGCGCAGGCGAAGGAGTCCACGGGGACGCGGTCCGGCTGGTCGTGCCCGGCGAAATCGGAGCCGACCGTCACGAAGACCGTCACGACCAGCGTCGAGAGCCAGGGCAGCCGGGCGCCGGGCCGGCCCGGCGGCTTCTCGGGCGGCGCCGACAGCCACCGTTCCCAGGCCGGGCCGAGCCAGCGCCGCGCCCACGGCGGCCGTGCGTTCTCCATGCCGTCACGCTAGACCGCGGTGGGGGCCGGCGGCGTCAGCCCGGCGCAGTGATCAGCCGTACTCCCACGGGAGTAGAGGGCGGGCGCGGCGCCTCAGCGCGGGGTGCTGAGACCGACGCTGCGGGCGAGCTCCAGGACGGCCTGCTCGAAGAATTCCGTACGGGCCTCGATCACCCGGTTGAACTGGCCGAACAGCTCGAAGCTCAGCAGCCCGAAGAGCTGCGCCCAGGCCCCGACGAGCCGCGCCAGCACGGCGCCGGGCAGCTCCACGCCCAGCTCCGCGCCGAGCGCCAGGGCGTCGCCCACCACCGCGTCGGGCAGTGGCTGCGCGGGCTCCTTCAGCGCGCCGGCGGTGTGTGCGTCGCGTACGACGCCGATCAGCGCGAGGCCGACCCGGGCGGCGGGCTCCGTGGTGGTGCGGGGGGCGCGGTAGCCGGGGACGGGCGATCCGTAGATGAGCGCGTATTCGTGCGGATGGGCCAGGGCCCAGTCGCGCACGGCCGTGCAGATGGCGGTCCACCGGGCGACGGGGCGGGCCGCGTCGGGGCCGCGGAGGCCGGTCGTGGCGCGCTCGGCGGCCTCGCCGACCGCGTTGTAGGCGTCGACGATCAGCGCGGTGAGCAGGTCGTCGCGGCTGGGGAAGTAGCGGTAGAGGGCGGAGGAGGCCATGCCGAGTTCGCGGGCGACGGCCCGCAGGGAGAGCTTGGCGGCGCCCTCGGCGGCGAGCTGTTTGCGGGCCTCGGCCTTGATGGCTTCGGTGATTTCGCTACGGGCCCGTTCCCTGGCTCCTCGGATCGCAGTCATGGTGAGCAGTGTGCCACTCTCCGGAGCACCGCACAAAAACGAGAGCAGTGCTCTTGCTTTGGTGCGCCGTTCGCGTGCACACTGCTCGTAAGCGAGAGCAGTGCTCTCGATTGGGTGCGGCGCTCACGACCGCGAGCGCCCTACAACGCAGCGCGCGAGCACCGCCCGGCGCAGAAATCGAGGAAAGCCATGTCCCAGATGACCCACTACCTCAAGCCCGGCCGCTTCGCCGCCCGTCTCAACGGCACCATCGGCTGGCTCGCCCGCCGCGGCATCAGCCTCGCCGGCTCGGCCGACCTCGCCGTCCGCGGCCGCAAGAGCGGCGAATGGCGGCGCGTCCCGGTCAACCCGATGACCTTCGAGGACTGCCGCTATCTCGTCTCGGCGCGCGGCAACTCCGAGTGGGTACGCAATATGCGTGCGGCGGGCGGCGGCGAACTCCGCGTCGGCCGCCGCACCCGCCCCTTCACCGCCGTCGAAGTGCCGCCCGCCGAGACCCCGGCGCTGCTGCGCGCCTACCTCAAGCGCTGGGGCTGGGAGGTCAAGTCGTACTTCGGCGAGATCACCGCGGACTCCACCGACGAGGAACTCCTCGCCGCGGCCCCGCGCCACCCCGTCTTCCGGATCACCGAATCCTGAGCCCGGTGGAGGGACCTCACCCCCGGTCCAACGCCTCCAGCGCCCGTCGCGCCAGCGAGTTCGTGCGCACCATCTCGGCCAGCGTCGTCGTCCCGCGGGTGATCTTCGCGAAGGCGTGCCAGGCCGGGCGGAAGCTCGTGACGGCGGCGTGCAGCATTCCGGGGCGGCGCGAGAAGACACCGAGCATCCGCCGCCCCACGCTCATCTCCACGCCCAGGCCCGCCTTGATGGCGAAGGCGTAATTGAGGGCCTGGCGGCGGGCGTCCACCGCGTCATGCGCCTCGGAGACCCGCACCGCCCACTCCCCCGCGAGCCGTCCGGACCGCAGCGCGAAGGAGATGCCCTCGCGTGTCCAGGGCTCCAGCAGCCCGGCCGCGTCGCCGCACACCAGCACCCGGCCGCGGGACAGCGGCGAGTCATCGGCCCGGCAGCGCGTCAGATGCCCGGACGAGATGCTCGGTTCGAAGCCGGCCAGGCCCAGCCGGCCGATGAAGTCCTCCAGATAGCGCTTGGTCGCCGCGCCCTCGCCGCGCGCGGAGATGACGCCGACGGTGAGGGTGTCGCCCTTGGGAAAGACCCAGCCGTAGCTGCCGGGGATCGGTCCCCAGTCGATGAGCACCCGGCCCGCCCAGTCCTCGGCGACCGGCTCGGGCACCGGAATCTCCGCCTCCAGGCCGAGGTCGACCTGGTCGAGCTTGACCCCGACGTGTGCCCCTATGCGGCCCGCGCTGCCGTCCGCGCCGACCACGGCGCGCGCCAGCACCACCTCGCCGTCGCCCAGCACCACCGCGACGGTCCGCCGGTCCGGCACCTCGGCGCCGTGCTGCTCCACCCGCGAGACCGTGACGCCCGTACGGACCGTCGCGCCCGCGTCCTTGGCCGACTCGACCAGCCGGGCGTCGAACTCGGGGCGGTTGATGAGCCCGAACAGCATGTTCTTGGAGCGGCGGGTGCGGGTCAGCCGGCCGTTCAGCGAGAACGTCACCGCATGCACCCGGTCGCGCAGCGGCAGCTCGAAGCCGGGCGGCAGTGCGTCCCGCGAGGGACCGATGATGCCGCCGCCGCAGGTCTTGTACCGCGGCAGTTCCGCCTTCTCCAGGAGCAGCACCCGGCGTCCCGTACAGGCCGCGGCATGCGCGGCCGAGGCGCCCGCAGGCCCCGCGCCCACCACCACGACGTCCCACACCTGCTGGTTGTCCTCGGCTGCCCGCTCGCTGCTCACCTGTGCTTCTGCTCCTGTTCGATGCCTGGCTGCGCGTACCGCCCGCATCCTACGGGCCGCTCTTGCGCGAAGGGCCTGTGGGAAGATCGGGGGCACTCATGCGTCCGGCCCGTCCGGCTCACGAGGCCCGGACGGCCCGTACTGCACAACGCAACGCCCACAAGGAGCGTTCCATGTCTGACAGCCCGCTCGCCCACACCGTCGCCGCGCTGCAGTCCCGTGCCAGGACCGAGCTGGCCGAGCTGGTGGCCTTCAAGTCGGTGGCGGACCCGGCCCAGTTCCCCAAGAGCGAGTGCGAGGCGGCCGCCAACTGGATCGTCGATGCGCTGCGGGCGGACGGTTTCCAGGACGTGGCGCTGCTGGACACCCCGGACGGCACCCAGTCCGTGTACGGCTTTCTGCCCGGCCCGGCCGGCGCCCCGACGGTCCTGCTGTACGCGCACTACGACGTGCAGCCGCCGCTGGACGAAGCCGCCTGGGTCTCGCCGCCGTTCGAGCTGACCGAGCGCGACGGGCGTTGGTACGGCCGCGGCGCCGCCGACTGCAAGGGCGGCCTGATCATGCATCTGACGGCGCTGCGTGCGCTCAAGGAGCACGGCGGGGTTCCGGTCAACGTCAAGGTGATCGTGGAGGGTTCGGAGGAGCAGGGCACCGGCGGTCTGGAGCGGTACGCCGAGGCACACCCCGAGCTGCTGACCGCGGACGCCATCGTCATCGGCGACACCGGCAACTTCCGGGTCGGGCTGCCGACGGTGACCGCGACGCTGCGCGGGATGACGCTGGTCCGCGTCCAGGTCGACACCCTGGAGGGCAATCTGCACTCCGGCCAGTTCGGTGGTGCGGCCCCGGACGCGCTGGCGGCGCTGATCCGGATCCTGGACTCGCTGCGCGCCGAGGACGGTTCGACGACCGTGAACGGCCTGGCCGCGGACGCCACCTGGGAGGGCCTGCAGTACCCGGAGGAGGACTTCCGCAAGGACGCCAAGGTCCTGGACGGCGTCGACCTGACCGGAAACGGCACGGTCGCCGACCGGATCTGGGCGCGGCCGTCCGTCACGGTGCTGGGTATCGACTGCCCGCCGGTGGTCGGCGCCACGCCGTCCGTACACGCGGGCGCGCGGGCGCTGGTGAGCCTGCGGGTGCCGCCGGGCACGGACGTGGTGGCGGCGACGAAGCTGCTGGCCGCGCATCTGGAGAGCGCCGCCCCGTGGGGCGCGCGGGTCGCGGTCGAGCAGATCGGGCAGGGCCAGCCGTTCCGTGCGGACACCGGCAGCCCGGCGTATGCGTCGATGGCGGCGGCGCTGCGGGAGGCGTACGACGGTGAGGAGATGCAGACCTCGGGCATGGGCGGCTCGATCCCGCTGTGCAACACCCTGGCCGGGCTCTACCCGGACGCGGAGATCCTGCTGATCGGGCTGAGCGAGCCGGAGGCGCAGATCCACGCGGTCAACGAGAGCGTCTCGCCGCAGGAGCTGGAGCGGCTCTCGCTGGCGGAGGCGCTGTTCCTTGGGCAGTACGCGGAGAGCCGGGCCTGAGGCCCGACTGTCTTGAGGGGCGATCGGGCGCCGCGCCCTGGGTGCGGCGCCCGATCCTTCGGCCCCGGTGTCAGCCGACGGGGACGCCCGCCTCCAGGTGGAGCGGACAGCCCTGTTCGCGGGCGCGCAGCGCCCAGCGCAGCCGGTTCCAGCGCACCGGCGGCAGCATCTTCTCGGCCTCGGCCTCGGTGACGAAGCGCCAGTCGCGGAGTTCGGAGCCGGGCAGCAGCAGCTTGCTGATCCGGTCGCCGGTCAGGGTGCCGCCGTCGTAGAGCAGCCGCAGGCCGCCGAAGCCGGGCGGTTTGGGGGCTTCCCAGTCCAGCACCAGCAGCCGGGGCGCGCGCGGGAGTTCGATGCCCAGTTCCTCGGCGACCTCCCGTACGCCGGCGTGGGCGGGCGCCTCACCGCGTTCGACGATGCCGCCGGGGAATTCCCACCCGGCCTTGTAGGTGGGGTCGACGAGCAGCACCCGGTCCTGGTCGTCGAAGAGCAGTACGCCGGCGGCGAGCGTCTCGGCGGTGGGTTCGGGGGTCTGCACGATGTCGCAGGCGCCGGCGCCGGTCCGTACGGCCTCGGCGACCCGCTCGGCGGTCTGCCGGGGTGTGAGCCGGGTGGTGTCCACGACGTGCGCATCGCCCTTGAGCCAGGACAGCGCGTCGGCGTAGGGCCCGAGGTGTTCCAGACTCCAGCGGCGTATCGACGCATTGGTCCCGTCGTCGCCCGGTCTCTCCTCGCGGTGGGCTATGCGCGCCCGCAGGATCGTTTCCTCCGCATGCAGCAGAACATGCCGTACGGGTATCCGGCGGGCGGCGAGGGAGCCGAAGATCTCGTCGCGGTACTCCTGGCGCAGCAGCGTCATCGGCGTCACCAGCGGGCCCGGCACTTCGGTGAGCAGTGCCGCTGCGGTGTCCACGACCATCCGCCGCCAGGACGGCAGATCCTGGTAGTCGTCGACCTCCTCGAACCGCTTGGCCGGCAGCATCAACCGCAGTCCGCTGCCGAGGAGTTCGGGGTCGTAGAGCGTGCTTCCGGGAAGCAGGTCGAGCAATTCATGAGCCGCAGTGGTCTTGCCCGCACCGAACGTGCCGTTCAGCCAGACGATCACGGTTTCCCCTCTTCCCTAGACCCAGGTGAGTTGCCCGCAACACCCTGCCACGGAAACGCTCGGGACCACGGGCCGCGCGCACTGCCGGGAACGTTGCGCATTCGACCACCGGCCCGGCCAGGGAGCCTTCGCTGCCCATGGACGAGCCGATCGTGAAATGCATCGCGAGGAGGATGCCGGTCACCGATCCCCCGCCGCGAAGCCCCCGGCAAACAAGCGCTCCCCAGCCCCTCCAGTACCGAAACCCTCACCCGCATACCGGGTTCCGTACCGTCGCCGGCATACGGGAAGGCGCATATGACGGCGGCCCATCGTGCGGTCGCGCGCCGGCCACCGGCCGGTTCGGCATCCGGTCCGTCAAGGCGTGCCCGGCACTCATCCGCCGGACACCCCCCGGGGTGTGTCCGTCCTAGCCCTTGCTCGCTCCCAGGGTCAGTCCGGCGATGAAATGCCGCTGAAGGATCAGGAAGACCAGGATCGTGGGCAGCGCGACGATGACGGAGCCCGCCGCGAGCAGGTTGTAGTCGGTGAAGAACTGGCCGCGCAGATTGTTCAGCGCCGAGGTGACCGGGAGTTTGTCGCCGTCGGAGAGGAAGACCAGGCCCCACAGGAAGTCGTTGTACATCCAGGTGAATTGCAAGGTGCCCAGCGCGGCGAGTGCAGGGCGGCAGAGCGGAAGGGTGACGCGCCAGTACTGGGCCCAGACCCCGGCTCCGTCGACGATCGCGGCCTCCAGGATTTCCCGTGGCAGAGTGCGCATGAAATTGGCCAGGACGAAGACACAGAAACCGAGTTGGAAGGCGATCTGTACGGCGATGACGGCCCAGAGGGAGTCGTACATCGTCAGGGAGTCGGACATCCAGTACGGCAGCGGAATCTTGTTGAACAGCACATAGAGCGGGGTGACGATCACCTGTTGGGGAAGCAGGTTTCCGGCGGTGAAGACCATCAGTACGACGATGCCGCCGCGCAGGCGCAGCCGGGCGACGGCGAAGGCGACGAAGGACGCCAGGAAGAGGGTGAGCAGGACACCGGGGACCGCGATGATGAGCGAGTTCAGGAAGTACTTGCTCATACCGGAGTCGACGAAGGCCTGGCGGTAGTAGTCGAAGGAGAGATGGCGCGGCAGGGAGAAATAGCCGTATTTCGCGGTCTCTTCGTAGGGGCGCAGCGAGGCGTAGACGGCCAGCAGCAGTGGGGCGAGAAAGACCAGCGAGACGGCGGTCAGAAAGATCTGGACGCCGAAGCGTCCGCGGCGGCGGGCCGGGCCGGGGTCGGCGGGCGCCGGCCGCGGAACGGGGGGCGCGGTGGTGGCAGGGGTGGTCATCGCTGCTGCTCCCCTCGCAGTTCCTGGACGAGATAGGTCACGATGAATCCCAGGGAGACCAGAAGCAGGACGACGGCGATCGCCGAGCNTAGGTCACGATGAATCCCAGGGAGACCAGAAGCAGGACGACGGCGATCGCCGAGCCGAATCCGATCCGGCTCGCCTCCCCGATGATGTTGTCGGTGACCAGCACGGACAGCAGCTCCAGGCCGTTGCGGCCCTTGTTTATGGCGTAGACGATGTCGAAGGCGCGCAGCGATTCGATGACGGTGATGACGCCGACGATGACATTCACCGGGCGCAGGGTGGGCAGTACGACCCGGAAGAAGGCCTGCCGTTCGCTCGCGCCGTCGATGGCGGCGGCCTCTTTGAGGCTGGGATCGACGGATTTCAGGCCTGCGAGATAGAGAATCATGACATAGCCGGTGTGCCGCCAGCAGGCGGCCAGCAGCACCATCCAGATGTTGAGTCCGGGGTCTCCCAGCCAGTCGGTGGGATTCTTGCCGCCGATGACGGCGTTCAGTGCGCCCTGGTCCCTGGAGAGGATCAGCTGGGCGATAAAGCCGACGACGGCGAGCGAGAGCACCACCGGCATATAGAGCGTCGACTGGTAGAAGCGGCTGAAGCGGACGCCGCGGTCGATGAGGACGGCGAGCAGCAGGCCGAAGGGGGCGGCGAGCAGTCCGAGGAACGCCAGCCACAGGAGGTTGTGGCGGACCGCCGGCCAGAATTGCGGGTAGTTGGTGAAAAGGTTGTCGTAATTCTTGAGGCCGGCCCATTGGATATCGCCGATGCCGTCCCAGTCGGTGAAGGACAGGCCGACGGAGGCGAGCGTCGGGCCCCAGATCAGGGTGAGGTCGAGCAGGATCGGTATGCCCAGCAGCACGCCGAGGACGACGAGGTCGCGGCGGGTGTGACGCCGCGGCCCCGGTCTTCCGGCGCGCCGTGCGCGGGTGTTCGGCACGGCGGTTCGCTCCCCGTCCTTCACAGCGGTCGGCTGACGGTGGTCACTTGGCGGCGAAGATCTGCTTCTTCTGGCGTTCGATGTCGTTCACCAGGCCGTCGATATCATCCGGTGCGTTGAGGAACTGCTGGATCGCCTGGATCATCACGGTCGAGGCGAAATCGGGCCGGGTGTCACGGTCCATGAACTGCGATATCTGCTTGGCGCCCGAAATGAGCTGGACGGCCTTCTTCTGCAACGGGGTGTAGGCGGCCGTGTCGGCGCCGCTGTTGACCGCGATGTTGTTGGGGTCCGACTTGAGGTAGATGTCTTCCGCCTTGGGCGTGGCGAGGAACTTCAGCAGGTCCTTCGCGCCGTCCTTGTCCTTGGCCTTCTTCGACATCAGAAATCCGTCGATCGGCGCTTCGACCGCGTCCTGGCCGTGCGCCGGGTCGATTTCCGGGAAGGGGAAGAAGTCCAGGTCCTCCCGGTCGGCGGCGCTGAACTGCTGGCCGGGGTGCGGAAGTCCGAGCACGGTCATCCCGGCCTTCTTCTGCGCCAGGCTCTGTGCGGCCTCCTGCCAGGTGCGGCCGTTGGCGCCCTTTTGGTGATACGGCATCAGCCCGCGCCACAGGTCGAAGACCTGCTTGACCTGCGGACTGTTCCAGGATTTCTGGCCGCTCATCAGCGCGATGTGGAAGTCGTAGCCGTTGGCGCGCATATTGAGATAGTCGAAGGTGCCCATCGCCGGCCAGCCGTCCTTGTCGCCGAAGGCGAACGGCACCAGCCCGTCCTTCTGCATCTGCTTGGCGAGCGCCCGGTAGTCGTCGAAGGTCTTGGGGATCTCGTACCCCTTCTCCTTGAACACGCTCTTCCGGTGGAAGACGGCCCACGGATAGTAGTAGTACGGCACCAAGTACTGCTTGCCGTCCAGCCCCGTCGACTGCTTCTTCAGCGCGTCGGTGAATCCGTCGAAGTCCCGCCACAGATCGCTGATATCGGAGAGCAGCCCCTTCTGCGCGAAGTACTGCATACGGTTGCCGGCGAACCACATGAAGACATCGTCCGGGGTGCCCTGGAGATAGCGGTTGATGTTCTCCTGGAAATTCTCGTGATTGACGGTATTGACCTTCACCGACTTCTTTGACTTCTCTTCGTACGCCTTGAACGCCTCGGCGAAGGCCTTCTTCGGCACCGCGTCCGAGGCGTTGGACCCCATCGTGATGCCGCTCGGGCCGCTGCTGCACGCGGCGAGCAGGGACGGGAGGGCCACGGCCCCCGCGCCGAGCGCCGCGCCCCTCAGCAGCGTCCGGCGGGACATCCGACGTCCTGCCGCTTCCCCGTGCATGTCTGAGCCGCTGAACGTTGACTGGACCATGTCCCCCTCCTCAGGGGTGGAACCAAACAGAACCGAACGCGAGTGGTGGGATCTCACTCCGAACGGGCAGGTCGAGTCAAGGGTTTTGGCAGGCGAAGCAGGAACCGTTACCGCTCCTCTTCCAACAGACTCCAACAAGCCCTACCGTAAACACTCGCCAGTGACCGGTACATGCCCCCACCACATCTCTCGCGAAGACGGAGGACGCGAAGCATGCGCGTTCATATCCGCACCACCCCACGGCGAGGTCACCGAAGAATCGTCGGAGCGCTGTCCGCCGCGCTGTTGTGTACGGCAGGGGTGACCGCCCTGCCCGCCGCGGCTCGTACGCCCGACACCCCGGGCCCCGCCGACACCGCACACACCACCGGCACCACCCCGGCGCCCCGGCTGCCCGACGGCCTCGCCAAGACGCCCCCGATGGGGTTCAACAACTGGAACTCCACGCACTGCCGGGCGGAGTTCAACGAGGAGATGGTCAAAGGTATCGCCGACCTCTTCATCGCCAAGGGCCTCAAGGACGCCGGCTATCAGTACGTCAATCTCGACGACTGCTGGGCGCTGCCCACGCGCGACGGGAACGGCAAGCTCGTACCGGATCCCCAGCGCTTCCCGAACGGCATCAAGGCGGTGGCCGACTATGTCCACTCCAAAGGCCTGAAGTTCGGCATCTATACGAGCGCCGGCATCAAGACGTGCAACCCCGCCGGATTCCCCGGCGGCCTGGGCCACGAGAAGTCCGACGCCCAGCAGTTCGCCGACTGGGGCGTGGACTACCTCAAGTACGACAACTGCAATAACCTCGGTGTGGACGCCAAGCAGCGGTACCGCACCATGCGGGACGCGCTCAAGGCCACCGGGCGGCCCATCGTCTACAGCATCTGCGAATGGGGCGAGAACAAGCCCTGGGAGTGGGCGTCGGACGTAGGACATCTATGGCGCACGACCGGCGACATCAGCGACTCCTGGTCGAGCATGCTCGCGATCGCGAAGCAGAATCTGCCGCTGGCGCCGTACGCCGGCCCCGGGCGCTGGAACGACCCGGACATGCTGGAGGTCGGCAACGGCGGGATGACCGACACCGAGTACCGCAGCCACTTCTCCCTGTGGTCGATGATGGCGGCGCCGCTGCTTATCGGCTCCGATCTGCGCAAGGCGACCCCGGAGACATTCGAGATCCTCTCCAACAAGGACGTCATCGCGATCGACCAGGACGCACTGGGCAAGCAGGCGACCGTGCTGAAGTCCGAGTCCGGCCGCTGGACGCTGGTCAGGCAACTGGCGAACGGTGACCGCGCGGTGGCGCTGTTCAACGAGACCGGACAGCCGCAGCAGATCTCCACCACCGCCAAGGACGTGGGCCTCCCGCAGGCCGACGGCTACCGTCTGCGCGACCTGTGGCAGCACCGCGACACCCACACCACGGGCACCATCTCCGCGACCGTGCCGGCGCACGGCACCACCGTCTACCGGGTCTCCGCCGACCGCCGCTGGGCCGACTACCCGCCGGCCGTGGAGACCGGCACCGACCGTACGCCGCTGGTCGAGGCCGGCACCCCCGCCGACCTTCGCTCCACCGTCCGTAACCTCGGCGGCACCCCCGCCAAGAACCTCGCGGTGACGCTCAAGGCCCCGCAGGGGTGGCAGATCAAGGCCACCTCGCCCGCGACGGCACGCGCACTGCCCGGCGGCAGGACGCTCACCACCAGCTGGCGGATCACCGCACCGGCCGGCGCCGCGCCCGGCACGTACGATCTGCCGCTCACCGCCGACTACCGCTCGCCACGCGGCGAACGGGTCACCGCCGCCCTGCCCGGTACGGCCCATGTCGTGGTGCCACCCCCGTCCGGGACCGCGTACGCCGCCGAGCTGCCGTGGCTCACCGCCGCCAACGGCTGGGGCCCGGTCGAGAAGAACACCAGCGTCGGGGAGAGCGCATCCGGCGACGGCGGGCCGATCACCATCGGAGGCACCGGCTTCGCCAGGGGCCTGGGCGTCCACGCGGCCAGCGAGGTCAGCTTCTACACCGGCGGGCGGTGCTCGACGTTCAGCGCCCAGGTCGGGATCGACGACGAGTCCGGCGACAAGGGCTCGGCCGGCTTCGAGGTGTGGGCGGACGGCCGGCGCGTCGCCGGGACCGGCACGCTGACCGGGGCGGATGCCGCCAAGGCGGTCAGCGCCTCGGTCGCCGGAGCCCAGACCGTGCGGCTCGTCGTGACCGATGGCGGGGACGGTATCGACTACGATCATGCCGACTGGGGGGACGCCAAGTTCAGCTGCTGACGGGGTAGTTGACGCCGGATGGGTCGAGCAGGCCAGGTGGGTCGGGTAGGTCGGGTAGGTTCACGGCCCGGCCCGCCCGGCCCACCCGGCCGCCCGCCACCGGAACTCAGCAGGTGGGCAGTCCCGGGATCGGCTGATCGTTCGCGCCGCCCTTGAGGTAGACCACGCTGACATAGACACCGGCATTGCCGCTGTCGTCATCGGTCTTGGCCCACCAGACGTTCGTCCACTTCCCGTACGTCTCCCGACGGCCCAGATTCGCCTGGCAGTAGAAGTAGTTGGTGCCCATGTTCAGGGTGCCGACCTGCTGGAAGGACTGGGTGTACGAGTTCGCGGTGCGCCATACGTCGCAGTTGGCCTTACCGCCCCCGATCGACACACACGATGTCCCCGGGGCCGGGTCGCCGCCGCCACTGCCACCGCTGGTACCGCTGCCGGACCCACCCGACGCATCGCCACCGGACGCACCACCCGAACCGCTGCCGCCGTCGGTGCCACCCTGGCTGCCGCCCTGGCTGCCGCCCGCGTCGCCGCTCTGATCGCCCGAAGTCCCGCCCGCGCCACCGGGCTTGGGGTCACCGGACGTCCCGCCGCCGGAGGGCTTGCCCGAAGCGGACGACGAAGCACCCTTCCCCCCGTCCTTGCCCGTGCCCTGATCGTTGGCCTTGGCCTTGCTGTCTTCCTTGTCGCCCTTGCCGCCCTTACCGCCGGCCGGGCTCCGCGTACCCGGACCGCCCGGTGTCCCGGCCGGCTCCGCCGACTGCCGCCCGCCGTCCGCGACCGTATCGCTCTCACCGCCGCCGACCAGTGCGTACGTCACCCCGCCGCCGGCCGCGAGCACGGCGAGCACCGCCGCCACGGCCAGCACCACACGACGACGGCCGGGGGCGGGCAGCCGCTGGGTGTCCCGCTCGGGCGGGCTCGCCGGGTACAGGTGGGCGCCCGTAGTGCCCACGGGCGGACCGGGCACCACACCGGGCGGGTCGCAGGCGGCGCCGGGGGTCGCGTACGAAAAGCCTGCCGCCTGACCGCCCGTGGCGCCGTACTGCCCCTGTGGCGCGTTGTGCCGGCCCTGCGGTGCGTTGTGCTGTGGCGCGGGGGCGGGGTGCGGCAAGGAGACGGGCTGCTGTGAGGGCGCGGGCTGCGGCGCCGACGGTGGCAGCGGCGTGGGCTGGGTCACCGGCGCGCCCTGAGCCCCCGGCCCCGACACCCAACTGGCCGGCGGCGCGCCCGCGTCGGCCGAACCGGCGG